>JARKQP010000109.1 GCA_029974875.1 Mobilitalea sp. | reverse complement strand
CTCATCATTTTCAAGGGTAACGATTACCTTTACCAGCTGCTTTAATACGCTGACGCTTTGCACCTCACCCTTTAGGTTATCCCTCGTTGTTACATAATCCCCTACATTCGGAAGCTTACTGTTGAGCTCCTCATAGGCCTCCTCCTCATTCTTTAAGCAGCACATAAGCCTACCGCAGACACCTGAGATCTTGGTGGGGTTAAGGGAAAGGTTCTGTTCCTTCGCCATCTTAATGGAAACCGGGGCAAACTCGGACACATGGGTATGGCAGCACAGCGGCCGTCCACAGATGCCGATGCCGCCGACGATCTTAGTCTCATCACTGTCACCGATCTGCCGCAGCTCAAGACGTGTATTAAAGACACTTGCCAGATCCTTTACCAGCTCCCTGAAGTCGATCCTTCCATCCGCAGTAAAATAGAATAATACCTTATTATTATCAAAGGTGTATTCGGAATCGATGAGCTTCATCTCAAGACCATGCTTGCGGATTTTTTCAAGGCAGATCTGGAAGGCTTCCTTCTCCTTTTCCTTGTTCCTTTTTTCAATCTGGTTGTCTTCCTCCGTCGCCTGACGGATCACCGGCTTTAGCGGCTGGATAATCTTGTCGTCCTCAACATCCCTTGGCCCTAATACTACATGGCCGTATTCGATTCCCCTTGCAGTTTCAACGATAACGTTGTCCCCTTGCTTAATATCGTAACCTGCCGGGTCAAAGAAGTATACCTTGCCGGCACGCCGAAACCTAACTCCAATTACATTAACCATTACTGTTCTCCTTTATACTAAGCAGCATCAGTTCAACTGCAATGTCAAAGTTAACATTCGCCTTCAACCTGATTTTTGCCTTTTCCATCGCACCTATAATTTTCTCCAGGCCTTCATAGCTTCTGGTATTGGCCTGGGCTTTGATAAAGGTTAGCTCGTCCCTGTACAACAACAGGTCAGGATCCATTGTAGCCTTATACATCAGAACGTCCCGATACCACAGCATCATTAAGTCAATATAGTCCTCTATACTATTCTTGCTCGCAGTCAGCGTCTTTAAACCTGATATAATCTCATGAAGCTCCATATCATCAATATATTTTAGTATATGGAGAACCTCATCCTTCATACGCTCAAATTCCTCAGAGGAAGCATATTTGATGGCTTTTCCGACATTACCGCCGGAAAATGCCGCCGCCATCTCCGCCATATAATCCGGTATCTGGTGCCGCTCCATCAAAAATTCCTTAATGGACTGCTTATCCACCGGCTTTAAATTAAGTACCACACACCGGGAAAGAATGGTCGGCAATATGACATTGATATTGCTGACCAACAATAGAATAACTGCATATTCCGGCGGCTCTTCAATCGTCTTTAACAAGGCATTCTGGGCCTGCTCCGTCATTTTATCCGCATCATCTATAATATATATTTTAAACTGGCTGCTATAGGGCTTTACCTGGATGTCCCCATTCACCTGAAGCCTGATATCCTCTACGCCGATACTGGCCTTTTCATGGGTAACATGGATAATATCCGGGTGATTACCGGACTCTGCCTGCATACAGGATTTACAGCGGTTACAGGACAGTATACCGCCCTCTTCACATTGCAGTGTTTTTGCAAAGGTGTCCGCCAGCAGCTTCTTGCCCATCCCCTCTTCCCCATGCAGGATATAAGCATGTGAAATCTTGTGGGCCGCAATCCCATTCTGTAAATGCTGTATGATACTCTCATGACCGATAATCTGCTCGAAATCCTGCATCCTGACCTCCAGTTAAGTACTGTGATAATTTCTATAATATCCATCTATAAATCAATCCATTCAGAACCAATCCAATGCCTTTATATACCCATTGCGCAAAAATAATATTACGAAAAAATATCCAGGAGCAGTCCTCTGATCTCATCAATTTTCCCAAGGATCATAAGATGGTCCTTCTCATCCTTAATCAGCTCTGCTGCCAAATCATCCAGATTCTTATCAATCAGCTTAATCATGGTATACACTCTGTGTCTGCCCCTTTTATCAAGGAAATTCTCACGGAAGAACTTATGGGAACGGTTAACGATCTCATTCATAAATTCCCGGACCAGCTCACGGTAGCGCTTCATATCCGTAATATCCATGTGCTTTGCAATCTTTTTACCCTGCGCCGATATCTCCTCCAGCATAAAATTTATTCTGGCCTGAAGCTCCTGCTCCTCAATATGGGAAACCAGGGTAAATTTAAACGAACCGTCCGCTTCCGGCATAGGCGCTTTTTTCTCAACCTGATTCAGTTGCTGTAGCTGGTTCACTTTAATTTCCATAACAAACCTCCACTCGGGCATAACGCCATGTCCGCAGAATAGAAACTCCTGGACTTCGTCCATTCCTTCACGTCGCACTTATCCATGGCAGCTATGTTATCTGCTTAAGCAGGCTTAGCAAATACCCTATCCATCATGGACTAATCGGCTCATCGTGAACATTATACCATATACCCCGGCTACTTTACAGTATAATTTTTGTTGTCACCAATTACTTCCGTCTGACTCCGATCCTATCAAAGTCTGACTATAAACTTAACGCCTGCTCCTTTAATATTCTCAAAGCTAATTTTCCCTTTATGCATGGCCGTTATTGCCTTTGCTATGGGCAGCCCCAGGCCGAAACCGTCGGTGATGTCTTCGCCGTTCGTATTTCCCCGATAGAATCTTTCAAAGATTTTATCCCCTTCTTCCTTTGGTATGATAGCTCCGGTATTAAATACCTCCAGGACCGCCCTTTTATTTCTTTCATAAAGGCTCACCTTAATCCTTCCTTTTTCATCCGAATATTTAATGGCATTATCCAGGAGAATTATAACCAGTTCTTTAATTTTATCCTGCTCACCGTAGTAAAAAATATTCTCTGCAATCTCAGTAGTCAGCTCCTTTTGCTGCTCGTAGGCCACACTGTCCATGGTAAGGGCCGCATTGACTACGACCTTGCTTAAATTAAAGGTTCCAAACTCCTTTATCTTTGCCTTATCCTCCATGCGGCTTAAGCTGAGCAGGTCATTGACTAAAGCATTCATTTGCTCCGTATTTTCCTTAATCGTCCTGACCCATTTCCTATTCACATTGCTATTCTCCAACAGCTCCGCATTGGCAGAAATAACAGTGAGAGGTGTCTTCAGCTCATGGCTTGCATTGGAAATAAATATCTTCTGCATTTTGAAGGCTCTCTCCACAGGGCTTACTACCCAATAGGACAGCTTAATAATAAACAGGCCGATAAGCAGGCTTCCCATGACCCCCACCAAAAGGCAGGTATGAAAGAGATTATCCAGCAGGCTGTTCTGCTCACTGTAATCGGAAAATACCAGCATGTAGCCGTAATCCTTTTTACCTGAGAGGAATTTAAGGTCTCCGATGCTTCCCTTTTCCTTTTTTATTTGCAGGGTCTTATCTGCCAGCTCCTGGATGCTTACATCGGGGTAATCCTCTTCCTGATACCCGATAATCTCTAAAATTCTCCTTGCTTCATCCAATCTGACGGCAAAGGTACTGTTTAGGAACTCCTCCCGGGAGTTAGAAAAGGAATGGCTGTTTATATTCTTCTTCCAGTTTCTTAAAGTACTTCCGTCATTTCCCAGAACCTTCTCCATCTTTTTATTCATATTGCTCTCATTACTGTAGGCGACTGAGATATAGATGGTTCCCAAGATCAGAATGACAATCAGGAGCAGGGCACTAAAGGTGACCAGTATGAATTTATACCTCATTTCCTTAATCATCCTGAACCTCCAGATAATAGCCCAGGCCTCTGGTATTGCTGATCGTAATATCCGCTTCGATTGCCTTTAGCTTTTTGCGCAGAAAGGAAATATAGACTTCAATATTGTTATATTCACAGTCACTGTCAAAGCCCCAGACCTTTTCAATCAGCTGTTCCTTTGATACCTTCTGGCTACAATTATTCAACAGCAGCTCCATGATCTGATATTCCTTTTTTCCCAGGCTGATCGAATTGCCTTTACAGGACAGCGTGCATTGCTGCTGCAATAATACCACATTTCCCATGGACGGATTATCGGGGAGGATATATTCCTTTCTTCTTGTAACCGCCCTGATCCGTGCCAGAAATTCTGTAATTGCAAAGGGCTTGGTCATATAGTCATCCGCTCCGCAGTCAAGGCCCGTTACGATATCCTCCATTTCTGATCTGGCGGTAAGTATGAGGACCGGTGTATTAATATTTGCCGCCCGCATGGCTTTCAAAATCTCATACCCGCTCATTTTCGGTATCATAATGTCTAATACTATGCCGTCATAAACCTCTGTCTGTATACATTCCCATCCCTTTTTCCCGTTATGGCAGATATCAACAGAATAGTTATTTTGTTTTAATATTTCCACGAGCGTATCCGCAAGCATAATTTCATCTTCAATAACCAGTATTTTCATTTCCTGCCTCGCATCTTTCAATCTATTAGGTATAGTGCTGACATGCCCATAATAAGGCTAACAGCGCTGTCAGCCTTATTATGGGCATGTCAGCACATTAGCTATTTTTTATTTTATCCTATTTTGTTACAAAATGCAAAAATAGGATGAATTTTTTTATTTTAAAGGCTAATTCAAGCTTTACCAGTTACAATAGTCCCGTAAAACCCTTAAAATCTATAAACCCTTGTTTTATCCATAGATTTTTAGGTGAATACTTATTGTGAAAGGATGATGATATGAAACCCAAATATTTAAGAACTGCATTTATAACAACTGCTGTCATGGCTGTGATTGCCATAATTGCCACCGTTGTTCTTCTGCAGCTAAAGAGCAACAACGAAACGGATGCTGTTATCAGCACTTCCTATGATATCAAAATGTCTCCTTTGTCCCTAACAACGGCCGAAGACATATACAATATGGACGCCCAGAATGAAATATGGGCAGATATCGGGGCATACAAGGAAAGCAAGGATTACACCTTTGGGGACGCTCTTATTATTGAAAACCCATTTCAGACAAATTCGCAGAGTGTGTATATTTATTTCAAGACAGAAGAGCCCGCCAGTATGGAATATACGGTTCATGTGGAAAACGCTGATATACCGGATTTCACCAGAACCTGTTTCAATTCCGGGGAGAATAATATGGCAACGGAGCATGAGTATCAGATACTCGGTGTAATTCCGGAAACCAACAATGAAATCACACTGACACTTACCTATGCCTCCGGCAAAACAGAGGCCAGAAGCTTCACCTGTCAAGCACCGGCCCTGATCGGAAGCGGCGGTCTCAGCCTGACCTATACGGACGGGGAGACAAGTGAGGCTCTGGAGGATGGACTTTATACCGTTTTTGCGGGTGACTCGTTCTTTTATTATTATGATAATGACGGAATTCTCCGCAGCGAATTTCCTATCTTAGATTACAGGGCTCTGCGCCTGATTTTCAAGGATGATAAAATGTATTACAGTGCAGGCGTTTCTGCTTTTGTAGAGATGAATTCCCTGGGCAGGCTGACTAATATTTATGATCTGGGAACCTATAATGTCCATCATGACTATACCTTTGATGACAGCGGAAATATTCTTTTATTGGCCACTGATACGCAGTCACCACAGGAGGAGGATAGAATCCTGTATCTGGAGCCTGACACCGGGGAGATAAGCCAGGTGCTTGATTTGACCGATATTTTCCCTGATTATTATATAAACTGTACACCGGATAAGGATGGTAAGCTGGACTGGATGCATATCAATACCATCCAATGGCTAGGTAATGATACCTTATTATTAAGCTCCAGGGAGACCTCCTCCATCTTAAAAATAAATAATATTTTTACCACCCCATCATTGGAGTACATGCTGGGAACCGAATCCTTCTGGCAGGATACACCTTATACCTCCTATCTTTATGAGAAAGCAGGGGATTTCAAAAGCCAGCTTGGTCAGCATACTATAACCTATGTCAAGGACAGTTCACTGGAGGAAGGGCAGTATTATCTTTATCTGTTTGACAATAATATTGGAATCAGCTCTACCAGGCCGGATTATAAATGGGCGGAGCACTTTGATAATATCGGCTCGGCAGGAAGCGCCGAAAGCAATGAAACCTCCATGTTCTATAAGTATTTAGTCGATGAAAACAGCAAAAGCTACAGCTTGGTAGAAAGCTTTGAGGTTCCCTACTCCGGGTACCAGAGCAGTGCCCAGGAAATTGGCTCCAATACCGTTATCAGCCCCAGCAATCCAAAGGTATTCCAGGAATATGATAAGGATAATAAGCTTATCCGCTCCTTTGAAACCGGCAGCAGCAAGCAGTCTTACCGAACCTTTAAATACACCTTTGAAAAATTCTATTTTAAATAGATACCGCCTTATTTAGGGGTATCCTGACTCAAAGAGGGTGTTGCAAAAAATGGAAAGAGCATACCATATATTGCAGATATCGGCAGATAATTCTGGGTATATGGTATAGGACTTTCTTTTTGCAACACCCTCTTATAGGAACTAGCGAAGCTTAGTTCGGCATTGTTTCTCTGCCATTCCTGCCGCCACCCATGCCTCCTGGGAAACCGGCGCCAGCTTCTCCTGCGCTTGTAGAGATTGCACTTAATGTAATGTCAGCGGTCTGATCCCCGCTGGTCAGCGTATAGGTTGCATCCTTTTTAAGGTCAGGGGAGCTGATTACCACTGACTGGTACTGCTTCACAGGTGTGTAGGATACAACTATATTTCCATCAGCGTCTTTTAAAGTTACCTCAGTACCGGCTGTACTGCTTGAAGATAAATTATACAATATGGAGTACTGGGTAGAGGTATCGGAAAACCCTTGGGCCATTCCTACGCTTCCTGCAATCACGACAGTTCCTCCTGTTATATTAGCTGTGCCATTATAATCCATCGCACCATTCCCGCTATTCGTAGGGCCGCTTACGTAGACAGTGCCGCCGGAGATATTAATGGAACCGTTGGAATCTATACCATCACCTTCCGCATTAATTGTAATTGTGCCACCGGAAATGCTGATATAGCAGTTTGTGTCATTTGCCATGTCACCGCCTCCCATGCCGCCGTTCATTCCACCTCCCATTCCGCCGTCCCTGCCGGGTCCTCCGCCCCTCATTGCCCTGTCCTCCTGCGTGGCAGATGTGGCCGGATCCGTTGATGAACCGGAGGAGGCTGTTGCTGTGGTAGTTGATAGGGTAGCCGCTGTGATTGTTGATGTATCTGCAGACATGGGGTCCGCTGAAGTCTGTGTATCAAAGGTTGGCTGGGAAGTCGCGGAATCCGTTGTAGGATCCGTTGTAGAATCTGTTGTAGAATCCGTTGTAGAGGTGCTGCCTCTGGCTGCGTTAAGGCCGTCATCCTGTGCCGTTATATCAATTGTCCCTCCCGCAATTATAACTGCTGTCCCTTCAATTCCTTCGTTGCAGTTTGTAACCGTAATCGTCCCTCCTGCAATATACACATAGCCCTTTGTTGTATTATCGCCATTTTTGGACTGGATACCATTTCCTTCCGTTGCACTTAAGGTAAAGGTTCCATCCTTAATCTTTACACAATCCTTCCCATTCAGTGCATCCTTAGCTGCTGCTATGTTGTAAGTGCCGCTTGTAATAACCAGATCGTCCTTAGAGACAATTCCATGCTTATAGCTTGCTTTTATGTTTAAGCTGCCTTTACCATTTAGCGTCAGGTCAGCAGTGCTAAAAATCACTCCATCCACTGTATTATCATCGGCTTGGATATATTCTAAACCATCGCTTAAGGTATTATCCGAATTCTCAGCCAGGGTAATGAATACCTTATCTGCATCCTTAATATAGATGGGCGCACTATCTGAGCAATAAATTGTGACACCGTTAAGTACTAATTGAACCTTGGCGCCCTCGGCATCTATGATGACCTGCCCGTCGCCCAGGGTTCCACTGATAATATAAGTACCTTCCGCACTGATGGTTAAGGTTCCTGCTTCCGCCTTTGCACCATCACCGGATATTTCAATGCTACTACCATCCAATGTAATATTGGTAGCTGTGCTTTCATCATAACCAACCTCCAGATCCCTTGCCGTGAATTCAGTATCTACCACTATCTCTGATGAGGTCGTAACAGCCGTTGATGTAGAACCTCCATTAGCGGAGGCGGCAGAATCCGGGGAAGCAGAGGAGGGTGTTCCGGTTGTGTTAGCTTCTGTGTTACTGCCTGTACTGTTACATCCGGTTAATAACATTGCCGTTATCAAAATGGAGGATAATATCCCTAATATTTTTTTCTTCATACGATTTACCTGCTTTCCTGTATTATAACTCATCCGCCATGGCCGATATCCTGCCACATGAGATTTCCAAGTTACCGTTCCTGCAGCGGAGCTCATCAATAAATGCTTTTTCCTTTGCAGGATCCTTTAAACTGATTTGATAATGTAATTTATAAAGACTTCCCATATTTGAAGTTCTCACCCTGATTAACTCTACCTTCTTCGTGTACTCGCTGAAAATATCACTAAATACCTCCAGATAGTCCAAGCCTTCCGGAATCGTGATCTTTAATTCCTTCTCCTTTACTTTTATTTCTCCAAAGCCGGTGCATTGATAAAGGATGCTGATGCCTCCTACCATCAGGACAAACAATATGGCCACTCCGATATATCCTGTCCCGGTGGCAAGCCCCACTGCCATGGCCATGAATAAGCTGCTTATTTCCTTGGCGCTGCCCGGCACGGAGCGAAACCGGATTAAGCTGAATGCCCCCATAACCGCAACACCTGTGCCCAGGTTGCCGTTTACCAGCAGGATCACGACCTGGACAACTGCGGGCAGCAGAGCCATGGTCATGACAAAACCCTTGCTGCTGTTATTAAACCTCCCATGCACATAGGCAAGTACCGCTCCCAGGATCAGGGATGCGAGGGTACAGATTAAGAAGGGTCCTATGGAAAGGGTATCTGTTAAAATTGAGTTAAGCATATAATTTCTCTCCTTTTGTAATATTGTTTTGCCGCATTTTTATGGACTGTAAATAGCCTTTTCCATACTTTGAAAAGGAGGCCGGAAATATCTCCAGCTCGTTTAATATATGTGACAGCCATAATGGCATGATACCGGGAAGCTTTATTTCCATCAGGCTTTGGCCTTTCTCCAGAATCGGGTCACCCCAGGCTCCGCTTTCCAGCCAAAGCTCCTCCTCCCTCCATAGGATATTGCTGTCAAAGGTTATCCTGACCTCCGGGTCCAGGACTCCGTACATGGCAATGCGTTCATAGGAAATGTACATGGACGGTATCAGGTTTTGATAGGATTTTAAGAACCAGTCGATTTCCCTGGTAATCTGTGTCTGCTTTTTACAGGGCCGGTTATCATATAGATAATGCTCCGCATCTGTCAGCTCCAGCTTTTCGCGCCTTTTATATACAACCCCTTTGTATTTCTTTTTGATTTCGGCAAATACCTTGTCTCCTTCCTCCGGTATTCCGTAGCTGCGCAGTCTCAGCTTTTCCTTATAAACAGGCTTTTCCAATGAGGCTCTGATAAGCCTGTGCTCAGGTGTGTCAAAATAAATATTGCATACCGTTACTTTTCCATAATGATCCACCAGCATTTTATCCTGAAGCTTTTCCCTAAGTAAGCAATACTTCTTATCATCTAATGTATATTTCATTTCATATCTTTGAAAGGTATCTTGAAAGCCACCCATATTTTCCTCCGATCCGCCAGCTTCTTCTGGCTCATTTTATTGTTATTGTTTTTTATATCCACCTGCTGTTCTTGCCTTCAGCTTAGCTTTATGATTATATTTTAACTGTCCAACTTAAAACGAACTTTAAATTTAACTTTAATTTAACCTTAATTTTGCTTATTCTTTGCAGAAGGCCATAGTAAAAGCTTCCGAAAGCCTTAGTCAGGCTCCGGAAGCTTTTTGATTGTACCTTACTTTTTTGACTATACCTTATTTGACAGGAGCTCTAGATCAGCACCGTAAAGCAGATGGACTTGCCATCCTCACTTTTAACTGAGATCCTCCCCTTGTGTGCTTCTACAATGGATTTTGCAATGGACA
>JARKQP010000105.1 GCA_029974875.1 Mobilitalea sp. | reverse complement strand
GAACTATTCGGAATCTGCCCCTATGTGACAGCACAAAAACTACTGACAGGTAAATGGACCTTATTGATTATGCACCATCTCAGTGTTAAGACTATGCGCTTTAATGAGCTGCAGCGGGCATTATCAGAGCTCACCCAGGCTCCATTAACAAAGCAATTACGTATGATGGAAGAGAACGGCCTGATTATAAGAACCGTATATAGCCAGATTCCACCGAAAGTAGAATATGAATTAAGTGAACTGGGAAGACAGTTCCAGCCTGTACTGGATTCACTCCAGGTATGGGGGGATAAATATATTTCCTTTTTAAAAGAAAAAACACAGATTAGTACCGGGATGTAGAATAGTGCCGAAATGCAGCTGGCTGCCGAAAGAGGGAAGACTTCGGCAAATAGCCGGGAGGAGATGTGTACCCGGTACGAAAGCAGATTGGAGGGAAGGAATGGGTGGACAGGAATTTCAGACAATAGAATGCAGAAAAGGGTGCGGTGCATGCTGCATCGCGCCCTCAATTTCTTCTGCTATACCGGGAATGCCAAAGGGCAAACCGGCAGGTGTCCGGTGTAGCTGTCTTTCTGAAAATAACCTTTGTAGTATCTTTGGTTCCCCGCTCCGCCCGGCGGTCTGCTCCAGTCTTAAGCCCTCACAGGAAATGTGCGGTCCGGACAGGGAAGCAGCCCTGGAATACCTTACGAGGCTGGAACGGGAGACATCATTTTAAATAACGGAAGAGCCGTTTCTCAAACTCCTCCTTGCTAATGCCTAATTCTTCATATACCCCGGGAGCCACGGGGATCTGTTCGGTACCGTCCAAAGCCTTCCACGCATAGGCCTGGGCCAGATGAACCGCATATACCAGCTCCTTAAAGATAATGGAGGACTGCATAGGCTTGTGGTGGTTTAGTGCCGCCTCATACATTTGGAAGGGGATATCCCACTGATCCAGGAAGTATGCCCCGATATCCTGGTGCTCCTTCTCATATTCCCCATTTTCCATACGGATAAAATCATTGGCAGTGAGGCTGCGCTGGTCGATCAGCCCATTCTTCTCCAGGGCATTTGCAATGATAATAAGGCCTGTATTGTGCAGCAAGCCTGCAAACATGGCAGATTCCGGCGGTTGCTTATGAAGGAAGGCTTCATAGAAGAAGAGCATAATCCGGTTTGTCAGGTAAGCATGCTTCCAAAGTAATTCAGGACTGCCGTCGATTTCTCCGGGCTGCTTGGTGGCGCTGATGACACAGGCCCAGTGGAGGAAGCATTTTAAGTTAGGCAGCCCGATATAGATTGCGGCCTGCTTCACTGTATTTGGCATAACACCGTAAACGGCGGAGCTTGTAACCTGATGCAGCAGGCTTGATATATCGGGATCCTTTTCTATCTCGGTAATGAGCTGGTCCATATCCTCTGCCTCAACCAGGGATATCATTTTCTCGCAATTCTCAGGAATACAGGCGGTACAGCCCAAATCCTTGATGAGATCGGAAAGCTCCGTGGAATTTAGCTCCATACTGTTTGAAAAGAGCTTATTGATGCTTTCCAGGAGAACGTTGTTATTCCAGGGCTTGAATACATATAGGGTTGCAATATTATGGAGCAGTGCCCGGAACATGGGCTTTTCTTCCGTGTAGCCACTTAAAATGATCCGAATAATCTTCGGGTATTTTTCTTTGACGATACTAAGTAGTTGATAACCATCCAGGACGGGCATCCGCATATCGCTGATTATCATGTCGATCGGAGTTGTTTCTATCAGCTCCAAGGCTTCCTGACCATTCTCTGCAGTTAGTATCTCATAATCTGTTTCTAAGAACATTCTTGATAGAGCTTTTAAAATTTGGACCTCATCATCAACTACTAAAATCTTTTTCATACCCTCATCCTTTCAATGTTTGTAATATTGGTTATGGGAAATTAAAAAGTAATTTCCCATAAAAGGCGCTGTCTTAGCGTCGTGCATCCCGATTACAGGAAGATGGCTTTACTTCCTATAATATGCTTGTTCTATAAATAATGCCGTTAGTGTACTGATACGCACATAATTAGGCTAACAGCCTAAAGATGAATATGTCAGCACAGCAGTTCCGTCGATATTCACGCCGTTACAAGGGGCAGGGTGACGGTAAAGGTGGCACCCTTCCCGGGCTCGCTGCTTACCCCGAAGGAGCCGTTATGCTTATTGACAATAATATCGTAGGAAACACTAAGCCCCAGCCCGGTGCCCTTTCCGATTTCCTTTGTTGTAAAAAATGGCTCAAATATCTTTGATAAATTCTCTTCTGGAATTCCCGGACCGTCATCCTGGAAGCTGATCCTGACCTCCTGGCCGGCTGCCTCCGCACTTATTTTAATTGTGCCCATATCCTCCCGGTTCTGGGATTTGATAGCCTGGGCTGCATTTAAGATGATATTGACAAATACTTGGCCGAGCTGTATCCGGTTACAGTATAGGATAATATCCTCGGGAATCTCAATCTCGACCTTAGTAACGAATTTTAACTCATTTTTTGTAATTAACAATACCTGCTGGATTAGGTTAAGCAGCACCATGGTATCCTTTTCATCATCGGCAGAAGAGCGGGCATAGATCCGCAGGGATTGGACGATCTCCGTCACCCTCTGGATTCCTGCCGAGGAGTCGGTAAAGACACCGTCCAGCTCTCCCATAATCAGATCCAGCTTCAAGGACTTGTATTTTGCTTCAACCTCAGCGGCGCATTCAGCCAGGGTCTGGCCTTCAAAGGAATTGCTGATGCCAAGCTTAGTGTTTACATAGTTGATAAACTCTATTATCCTCTTGAAATATTTTTTTAAGACATCAAAATTACTATTTACAAAGCCCATGGGGTTGTTGATTTCATGGGCAATACCAGCGGCAAGCTGGCCGATGGCAGCCATTTTTTCAGACTGTACCAGGCTGAATTTGGCCTCCGTAAGCTGGGCATTCATTTCCTTCAAATCTTCATTTTGCTTTGTAATGACGTTAATCAGAGATTTTAAATGGTTGGAATTG
>JARKQP010000094.1 GCA_029974875.1 Mobilitalea sp. | reverse complement strand
CTTTTAGATAGTCTTTTTTTATTGCTGCCATTCACGCAACTACCTTTCGATAGACCTTTTTCACACTCCTTTCCATAGCTACCCATAGCTATCCCTTCATTATTATTGAATAATATAGCATTTATACATTTGATTGTCAATAATTTTTTATCGTTTTTCGATAATTTATTGTTGTCCCATAATAAGGAGGCGGAGAAAATGGAGCGGAGGAATGGAGCGAAGGATGGAGCGGAGGGGATGAATTGCAACACGAGATTCCCATTTGTAACTCAAGACTCCCGTTCTGTAACGGAGAAGCTCCTTTTGTAAACAACTTTCCCGGTTTATAAATGAAACTCCTGGTTTGTAACCAACTTTCCAGAGTTTACATCTGACGCAGGTATGGGCCGTTAAAAACTCAATCGTCAAAAAAAGCGCACTATTATTCTCTAATAGCACGCTTGCATTATCATATACTTCTATTACCGTTGGATCCGGACATGAGCTGGCCTCCCTGCCGTCAGCCCGCTTCCCCCACTAATTTCCGCTCCTTGAACCGGGAAATGACTAAAATTGCCAGCAGATACAAAAAGCTGCTTAACACAAAGGGGAGCCTCCGGTCAATGCTGGAAAGCAATCCCACCATATACCCAAAGGGTGAGGAAAAGCCAATCATAAAGGCGGTCAGCAGGGCAACGATACGCGCCCGCTCAGCCGGATCTACACTCATCACCTGCATGGCATCCTTGCGGGGCATCACCAGGGCATTGGCTATCGCCTCCAGCAAAGTGAACAGTACCACCGGCCAAATCCTGCCCTTCGGGCCAAAAATCAGCAGCACTTGGCAGACCACATAAACCACTAATCCTACCTGCATGGGAATTTTGAGCTTCAAGCGCTCCAGCCGGTGCTGGATTGCAAACATGAACACAATCATCACAATAGCACGTAAAATAGGAAAGAACGCCAGATATTGCTCAGGAATACCCATCCTCAGGTTAACATAGAGGCCAAAAAAATTGTTATTTATCATATTGGTTATGTAAACGATCACCATGATTGCCAGGGTCTGCATAGTCGCCTTATTCCGGAAGATATACGGCACCAGCTGCTTATATTCCGCTACCAGCTTCCATACCGACACGTCCTTCGTAGCTTGCCTGCGCACCATTCCCTGCCGCGTCTCCTTCGTATAGCGCATGGTGATAAAAGTTTTAAGTAGCATGGAAATACTGAAGGAAAAATACACCACCCTGATTACCGGCACCAGTGAGAAACGGCCAATCAGCAGGCCGGATATGGGAGCGAAGAAAACCGCAACCAAGCCTCCGATGGTGATCCAGTTAAAGATATTTAGAATATCCTTTTCCTCGGAATCCTCAACTAACAGACAGTACCAGGCGGTCTGGTTAATCTGCTCAAAGCTGTTCATCAACACCGCAATCAGAAAATACCAAAAATTCTGGGAGATCGCCCAGATAAAGCAGGCAACGCTCCAGCCAAAGAAATCCCCCAGCATCGTAGTGATACGCCGGCCTAGTTTGTCTGCAATAATCCCTCCCAAAAAGGAAAAGGCCACCTGCACCACCATGGCGATAGAGAGAATTAGCCCAATCTGCACATCGGTGACCCCCAGCGCTACCATATACAATGTAATAAAGGGTGCCAGCAGATTGAAGGGAATCCCCCATAGGGGTTCAATCAAAATCAAGGGCTTTGTATTCCCTTTCACAGTAAATAAAAACTCAAATAACGGGTGAGAATGCATCGCCCTCACCCACCTGTTCTTTTTCATTGCTTCCTCCCGTCATCTACTACTTTTTTGTCCTTTACCATCTGCACATAATCAAGAGCCTCATACCCAAGCCTATAATATAACTCGACCGCTTCTTCATTATCTCCCCTGACTTCAAGGCGGATCCGCTTGGCAGACGGATACTCCTGCTCTACGAATCCTAAGAACCGGCTGCCATAGCCCTTACCTCTGCAGGCTTCACTGATATAAATCTCCTCAATCCATACCACAAGTCCGCCTGCTTCATTTGAATGGGTAAAGGATAAAAGCGCATACCCTATAGGATTTCCCTCGTCCTCTATAATAAAAATGCGTATGAACGGTGATTTGTCCATCGCAGCAGTAAAGGTTGCCTCGAAATTTCCAGAATCAACATTATGGACCACTGCGCTTGATGAATAAAAACTTTTGGCCATTGATAAAAATATCTCACGGTCGGCTGATACTATGTCACGGATCATTTTTGTCCTCCTTAATTATATAAATAACTCCAGGTCATAATTACACTCAGATCCGATTATATCAGTAAACCAATAAATATTCAATTTTCTTTCATCACTTTCTTTTCATTTTCTTTTATCAGTTGCTTTTTCATAATTTCTGCTATATGATACTGAATAGTGCTTTTTAGTACCCCTCCATTTACCCATGATACAACAGATAAATAACTGGGACCCCCATTAGCAAGGAGACACAAACAGAATGCCAGAAAAGAATACCATCATGAATACAAATACCCACCATAACCCATTTACAAAACCTATCAACATACTATTGTTGTCCATGTTATGCACCGCTTTATGGGGGAGCGCCTTCCCCTGTGTAAAAATCGGGTACCAGCTATTTTCCATTGCTGCAGAGGACACCTCCGGGAAGCTGGTATTTGCCGGAATCCGGTTCTTCTTTGCCGGGATAATCACTTTAATAATTTCTACAGTCCAAAACCGTAAAATCCCCCTGCTGCGTCCTCACAATGTTAAGGGCGTGCTGATAGTCAGCCTGGTTCAGACCGTGCTGCAATATCAATGTCAATAAGTTAAGCGAAAGAAATAGTTGATGATCCATAGCAAAACAGTTGGAGGCTGATTTTTCAGTTCTTCAACTGTTTTTTTGCATCATAATTAGGCAGAACGGATGTCTGCCTTTTGCATATATCATGATTTT
>JARKQP010000072.1 GCA_029974875.1 Mobilitalea sp. | reverse complement strand
GAATCTCTCTGCACTCAATGTATGCTCCAAGAAGGGCTTGGTTGAGATGTTCGACAGCTCCATCGGTGCCAGCACCGTAACCATGCCATATGGCGGAAAATATCAGCTCTCACCGATCCAGACCATGACGGCGAAGCTTCCGGTATTAGAGGGAGCCTGTGATACGGTGACCATGATGAGCTATGGGTTTGACCCGTATCTGTCAAGCTGGTCTCCCTTCCATGGATCTGTATATGCTGTTATCTCTTCCGTTGCTAAGATTGTGGCAGCAGGCGGTGACCATAGCAGGATCCGCTTCACCTTCCAGGAATTCTTCCGTAGGCTTGGCAATGATCCAAAGCGCTGGGGAGAACCGCTGGTAGCCTTACTCGGAGCTTACGACGCACAGATTAAGCTGGGTCTTCCCTCCATCGGCGGCAAGGACAGTATGTCCGGCAGCTTTAATGATATTGACGTTCCTCCTACCCTGGTATCCTTTGCTGTGGACATCGCTAAGACAGGGGACGTAATAGCAACCGATTTAAAGAAGGCTGGAAATGTATTAATCAAATTTGATATCAGGAAGGATGCATACGATCTTCCAATTTATGAGCAAGTGATGGATATCTATGGAAAGATCACAAATATTATGAGAAAAGGCCAGATAAGCTCTGCCTTTGCAATCAGCTTTGGCGGTGTTGCAGAAGCAGTATCCAAGATGGCTTTTGGTAATAAATTAGGTGTTAAGCTTGAGGGTAAGCTGTCCAAGGAAAGCTTATTCCTTCCCGGATATGGCTCCATTATTGCGGAGATGAGCCAGGAAGCAGCCCAGGCGCTTACCGGAGAGGGATTTTCGGCAGAGGAATACTGCCGTATCGGTACAGTAACAGAGAAACAGGAATTCCAATATGGAGAAATAGTAGTCACCATGGAGGAAGCCCTGGCGGCCTGGACGGGAACCTTGGAAAAGGTATATCCGACCCATTCAGGTGTGGAAGAACAGAAGGTTGAAACAAGGCTCTATGATGCTAAGAAGCTCTATGTTGCAAAGCACAGGGTGGCAAAGCCTAAGGTATTTATACCTGTTTTTCCAGGCACCAACTGTGAATATGATTCATTGAAAGCCTTTAGGGCTGCTGGTGCCGAAGTAGAAACGATAGTTTTCAAAAATTTGACGGCGGACAATATAGCAGAATCTGTGGGGGCCTTTGCAGGGGCAATTAAGGGGGCACAGATTCTGATGTTCCCCGGTGGCTTCTCGGCAGGGGATGAGCCGGACGGTTCCGGTAAGTTCATAGCTACCGCCTTCCGCAATGAAAAGATTAAGGAAGCAGTGAGCGACCTTTTAAATGTAAGGGATGGTCTTGCCCTTGGTATTTGCAACGGTTTCCAGGCATTGATCAAGCTGGGTCTGGTGCCTTATGGCGAGATTACGCCCCAAAGGCAAGATTCCCCGACGCTTGCGATGAACAATATCGGACGTCATATCAGTAAGTCCGTCTATACAAAGGTTGTTACAAATAAATCCCCATGGCTAATGAAGGCGGAGCTTGGCGGAGTCTACTCCATACCTGCCTCCCATGGGGAAGGGCGCTTCGTTGCCAGCGAGGAGTGGATTAAGAAGCTGTTTGAGAATGGACAGGTGGCCACCCAGTATGTGGATTTGAACGGCAATCCCACTATGGAAGAGGATTTCAACCCGAATGGATCTTATTATGCGATTGAAGGAATTACCAGCCCGGATGGAAGAGTGCTTGGCAAGATGGCTCATTCCGAGAGACGGGGGGATTCGGTGGCGGTTAATATAGCCGGGGAGCAGAACCAGTATATTTTTGAATCTGGTGTGGCTTACTTTAAATAATAGGATGATCGCAACCCTATTGGCTTTAGGCGAAGGGATTGCGGTCATCAATAAAAAAACATCCCGATATAAGGACGTAAATGAGGTGACCCCTAAAAGTTAGACTTTATGGCGAAGTGGATTTTCCACTTTGCCTTTTTCTTTTACGCTGCCAAGAGGCTGAGTCTGTATTGCACAGGACTCATCCATCCTAGTTTCTCTTTAATTCGTGTCTCATT
>JARKQP010000033.1 GCA_029974875.1 Mobilitalea sp. | reverse complement strand
AAGCTTCAATTCTTCGAACATCCAAACGGATGGAAGCATAAAACTTCAATGCACGACCGCCGGTCGTAGTTTCTGGACTGCCAAACATTACACCAACCTTCTCACGAAGCTGATTAATGAAGACAACAATACAGTTGGATTTGCTGATAACGGCAGTTAATTTACGGAGGGCCTGAGACATGAGTCTTGCCTGAAGACCCACATGGGAATCTCCCATCTCTCCGTCGATCTCTGCCTTCGGAACTAAGGCCGCAACAGAGTCCACGATGATAATATCTACCGCACCGGAACGGACCATTGTTTCCGTAATCTCCAATGCCTGCTCACCGTTATCCGGCTGTGAAATATATAGGTTATCGATATCAACACCGATATTCTTAGCATAAACAGGATCTAATGCATGCTCTGCATCAATGAAGCCCGCAATTCCACCCCTCTTTTGCATCTCGGCTACCATATGCAGCGCTACGGTGGTCTTACCGCTGGACTCCGGTCCATATACCTCAACGATTCTTCCCTTTGGTACCCCGCCCAAACCAAGTGCGATATCCAAACTGATGGAGCCCGTGGGGATTGTTTCAATATTCATATTGGCGCTATTGTCCCCCAGCTTCATAATGGAACCCTTACCGTATTGCTTCTCAATCTGCGCCACAGCAGATTCTAACGCTCTGATCTTATCATCCTTAGCCATATTCAATCTCCCTTTTTTAGCTGCTTTTTAAAGCAGCTCCTTTTCTGATTTTTTTAATTTTGGGAAGCTTTTAAAATGTTAAAGTTATCATTTAAGCTGCCAAAAGCTTCTTTGAATTCAGAAAACTTTTTTCAACTTTTGAAAGCTTACTTTCTAAATTTTAAAAGCTTAAAGCTCTTCCCAAAAAGCGAACTTATGTTCTTTTCTACATATTAACTTATTTCCAGGGTAATGTCAATAAGAACAAAAATCTTCTTGATGAATTTCGCAGGAATTGCCTCGCATTAAATTCCAGATTTTAATTCTAGACTTTAATTTCTAGACTTTAATTTCTAGATTTTAATCAAGATTTTAATCCAGGCTTTAATCAAGATTTTTAAAGAATAACAGAATATAAAGATACTCCTATTATAACAAGGTCTCCCTATCCTGTAAACTGCCTAGGCCAAGCAATAATCACGAAATTTTAAGGTTTTTTTATGTAAAAACACGAACTAATACAGCTTGCTTGGCATGGTCATCTTAGGATTATAGCCATGGTCCGTCAGGGCCTGTACAATCTCTTTCTTGTGCTCATGCCCAAAGGTCTCCATTGTAATTGTCAATTCCACTGCTGAATTCCGGTTGATGCTGACAAACTGGTTATGATCCAGACGGATTACATTTCCCTGATGCTTTGCAATAATAGAAGCAACATTTACCAGCTCACCGGGACGGTCCGGAAGAAGGACGGATACAGTAAAGACACGGCCTCTTTGGATCAGGCCATGCTGGACGACGGAGGAGACGGTAATGATATCCATATTGCCGCCGCTTAAGATGGAGACAACCTTTTTATCCTTGCATTTCAGGTGCTTTAGCGCGGCTACGGTAAGCAGGCCGGAGTTTTCCACTACCATTTTGTGATTTTCAATAATGTCCAGGAAATTTACGATTAATTCGGAGTCCTCTACAGTGATGATATCATCCACATATTTTTGGATATAGGGAAACACCACATCTCCCGGTGTCTTTACCGCAGTACCGTCGGCGATGGTATCCACCGTAGGAAGGGTAAGCACCTTCCCGGCCTTTAAGGAGGCGCGCATGCAGTCCGCCCCGGCAGGCTCAACACCGATCACCTTTACATTGGGATTCAGCATCTTCGCCAGGGTTGCCACACCGGCAAGCAGGCCTCCTCCGCCAACGGGAGCCAGGATAATATCTACGGTGGGCAGCTCCTTAAAGATCTCCATGGCAATGGTGCCCTGCCCCGTTGCTACGACCTCGTCATTAAATGGATGGATGAAGGTATACCCGCACTGCTCGGATAATTGAAGGGCATACTGACAAGCCTCATCATATACATTCCCATACAGAATTACCTCTGCACCATAGCTCTTGGTCCTGTTCACCTTAATTAAGGGTGTGGTGGAAGGCATCACAATAATAGCCTTCGCCTGGTAGAGCTTCGCTGCATAGGCAACTCCCTGTGCATGGTTACCGGCAGAAGCGGTAATAAGCCCGCGTTCCCGTTCTTCCACTGTCAGGGTGCTGATCTTATAGTAAGCGCCCCGGACCTTGTAAGCACCGGTATATTGCATATTTTCGGGCTTTAAATATATCTTATTCCCTAACTGGTCCGAAAAATATTCGCTGTAAACCAGATCAGTCCGGTTAATAACCTTTTTGACCGCTTCCGTAGCTTCTTCAAACTTATCTAATGTCATCATGATATTACCCTCCATCCACGCTCCAATTGTGACAGGCAATAGGACACGCTTTCTTATTATTTTTTGTTATTCCTGTATGAAACGTGTGCCATGCCATAGGCAGCACAAACAATTAATCAGAAGAACGTTCTCTTCACACTTCATACTTTGTCTGGAATAAAGCATCTACGAACTCTTCCGCATGGAATCTTTGCAGGTCATCTATCTTTTCCCCGATACCGATATATTTTACCGGGATACCGAGTTCGGCCTGGATTGCGATTGCAATTCCTCCTTTGGCGGTTCCGTCAAGCTTTGTTAAAACGATGCCCGTAATATTTGCCACCTCACTGAACTCCTTTGCCTGGACAAGCGCATTCTGACCCGTTGTACCATCCAGCACTACCAGTGTTTCACGGTAAGCCTCGGGGTATTCCCGCTCAATTACACGGTCAATCTTCCTCAGCTCCTCCATGAGATTTTTCTTGTTATGCAGACGTCCCGCCGTATCGCATAATAGAACATCCACATTGCGGGCTTTGGCAGCCGTAACCGCATCATAGATGACGGCAGCAGGATCCGAGCCCTCCTTTTGGGCTATGATTTCCACGTTTGCCCGGTGTGCCCATTCTGTCAGCTGTTCAATGGCAGCTGCACGGAAGGTATCTGCCGCCGCAACCATTACCTTTTTTCCCTGATCCTTCATCTGGCCTGCAAGCTTGCCTACAGAAGTGGTTTTACCCACGCCATTCACCCCGATTAAAAGTACGACGGATTTTCTGTTTTCGAAGTCGTAAGCATTCTCCTCCAGCTTCATCTGCTCCTTCATGCTGTTCATCAGCAGCACACGGCATTCCTCAGGCTCCTTGATTTTGTTTTCCTTCACTTTTTCCCTTAAATCTTCGATGATTGCGGTTGTGGTATTGATTCCGATATCAGCCATGATAAGGATTTCTTCCAATTCCTCATAAAAATCATCGTCTATGCTGGAAAAGCCGCTAAAGATTGCATCAATTCCATGTGCAATATTGTTTCGGGTCTTTGTAAGACCCTGGACCAGCCGCCCAAAAAAACCTGGTTTGTCTCCCATATAGCCTCCATATTATACGTTATTTTAATCCACTTCATTATACTTTATCTTAATCCACTTTATTTTACTTTACTTCATTGTACTTTATCTTAATCTACTTTACTTTACTTCATTGTATTTTATCTTAATCTACTTTATTTTACTTCATTATACTTTATTTTAATCTACTTCATTTAATTTACTGCAGTTTACTTTATTTTAATCTACTTCATTTTAATTTACTGCAGTTTACTTTATTTTTCAATCTACTTCAGTTAAATCTAACTCCCATGCTGTAGAACCGGATTATTTATCAAGCTCATTCTCAATCAGGTTGACGGATACAAGAGTTGACACTCCCTTTTCCTGCATTGTGATACCATATAAAATATCCGCCGCAGCCATCGTACCTCTACGGTGGGTAATAATAATAAACTGGGTATCCTTCGTCAGTTTATGTAAATACTTTGCGAACCGGTTCACGTTGGAATCATCCAGTGCCGCCTCAATCTCATCAAGAAGACAGAAGGGGGAAGGCTTCAAGTTCTGGATGGCAAATAACAGGGATATGGCAGTAAGGGCCTTCTCCCCACCGGACAGCTGCATCATATTCTGCAGCTTTTTGCCCGGGGGCTGTGCGTTAATCCTGATTCCGGCCTCTAGGATGTCCTCACTTTCCGTTAATTCCAGGTCTGCCTTGCCACCGCCAAAGAGCTCCTTAAACACTACGTCAAACTGCTGGTTAATTGCCTTGAATTTCTCTGCAAACTGGATCCTCATCTCCGTATCCAGTTCACCTATAATCTGCAGAAGCGCTTCCTCTGCCTTGATTAAATCCTCCCGCTGGACATGGAGGAATTCATACCTCTCCGATAAATTCTTAAAATCCTCAATAGCATTGACGTTAACATCCCCAAGCTCCTTAATCCTTAGCTTGATTTCACCGATCAGCTTTTTCGCCTGGGACAGGCTTACCTCTTCATCAACCGGATATTCCAAGGCGCTGGAATAGGTCAGCTCATATTCCTCCCACATGTAATTAATCTGCTGGTCGCCCTGCTCGTTCAGCTTTTCCTTCTGGCCGTTTAAGCGGTAGCATTCCTTGTCCAGCTCATTCATCAGGGCGGATAATTCCTCACGCTTTGTAAAGAAGTTCTTATGGCCTGTATTGATCCTCTCTTTTTCCTCCGTGCTTTCCTTTAGCTTATGCTCCAAAGCCTCAATGGAAAGCTGGTATTCCTGGATCCTAGCCTGGGTGAGCCCAATCTCTTTCTCTTTGTCAGACACAATTTGGGTAGCCTTCTCGATATCCTTCCTTAAGGTAGACTGCTCTTCGTATAGCCTCCCAATATCCCCCTTGACACGCCTTATATTTTCCAGCATGAACTGGTTGTTCTGTTCCAGGGCGGAAAGCTCCAGCCTTAGGCCCGAGGATTTTTCGTTAGCCTCCTGCTCCCTTGTCCGTTCCTGCTCCAGCAGCCCGTTAAGCTCCTCGATTTTTTCTTCTATCCCTTTGTTTCTTTGTATGTTTTCCGAAAGAGCCTCATCCAGCCTGCCTAAATTGTCCTTCAGCTCCTTTGCCTGACGCTCAATTTCCTGGAGCTCCCTGACATATTCCTTGTAAACAGCCTCTGCTTCAGCCTTTTTTGCCATTTCCTGGTCCAGGCTCATTTTGGCCGTGTTCTGTTCCAGGAATTTTTCCTGTAGGCTAACCTTAAGCTCCTCCAGGCTATGCCGCAAATTGGCCTTTGTTACCTTATATTCTTCTCGTTTGCCCTGTAATTCCAGGCTTTTTTTCTGGAGAGCGGCAATGCTTGCTTCCATTTCTTCGATTTCACGCCGCCTGCCCAGCAGGTTACTTGTATTCTTATAGGCACCGCCGGAGATGGAGCCGCCGGGTGATAACAGCTCTCCCTCCAGAGTTACGAGCCTTAGGCTATAGTTATATTTTTTAGCAATCAGTGCCGCATTATCCATATTATCCACTACAATAATCCTACCAAGTAAATAACTGGTTAATGCATCGAATTTTTGGTCTGTTTCTACCAGGCTGCTGGCGATTCCCCGGACTCCCTGTTCCTTTAGCACCCTGTCATTTTGGATTCCCTGTCCTGCTGATATATTGGTCAAGGGCAGGAAGGTGGCTCTGCCGAACTTATTTTGCTTCAGGTAAGTGATTAAATTCTTCGCGGTAGCCTCGTCCTCCGTGACTATGTTTTGTATGGCACCTCCAAGGGCGGTCTCAATTGCCGTCTCGTAAGTCTTTTTAACCTTTATGATATCGGCTACGACGCCAATAATACCGGGCATGGCAGGCTTGCGCTCCATCACCTTTTTGATGCTGATACCATAGCCCTCATACCTCTCTGTCAGGTTCATCAGGGATTCAAGCCTGGATCTTTCACCCAGGTATCTGGCATGTACTTCATTGTATTCTACACCAGACCTGTCAATCTTCGTCTGGATATCCAGGATGGACTGTTCCAGGTGCCCGGTCTCTGCAAGCTTTGCTTCTATCGCTTCTGAAACCTTTTTTAAGCTTTCCTGACAGGCCAGGATGGATTCTTCATACAGGCATTCTTCGCTCTTATTTTTCAGGATCCGTTGGTTTAAGTCCGCCTTCCGGATCGTATTCTGCTCCAGCATTGTCTCATAGCGCTGCATATTGCCCTTAATGCCGGAATTGATATTTAAATGCTCAAAGATATTGTTATTGCACTCTTCGATTTCCTTGCTGTAGCCCAGAATGGCTTCCTTGATCCGGTTCACTTCCTTCAGGGCACCGGTGAGGATATCGTCCATCCCGGAGATTTTCTCATCAATGACGGCTTTTTCAGAGATGTAGCGGCTTTCCTCCGCTTTTTTGGCCTCCAGCTCCGTGTCGGCGCTCTGGATACGGCTTTTGATATAGTCGTCATTTTGCTGGACGGAGATAATCTGCTCCTTTAATACCTTGACCTCGCCCTCCGCCTTCTCCTTGTCAAGCTTAAGTCCGCTTAAGGCAGTGCGGTCCTCTTCCATGGCCCGGTCACATTCCTCCAGCTCCTTCTCCAGGCGCAGATACTCTTCCTTCGTATTCTCGTACTCTGCTTTCGTCCCTTCATAATCCGAGGTGGCAATTGACAGCTTTTCCTCCAGCTGCTCCCTTGAAACGCGGATCCGTTCATATTCCTTCAGGAATTGGTTTACCTCAAGGCTCTTAAGCTCTTCCTTTAACCGCAGGTATACCTTGGCAACCTCCGATTGCTTTTCCAGGGGCGCCAGCTGCTTCTCTATTTCCTTTAAAATATCCGTGATCCGGGCTAGATTCTGCTTTTCCTCCTCAAGGTTCTTTTCCGCTGAATATTTTCTGCGCTTGAATTTAACAATACCGGCGGCCTCGTCAAAGAGCTCCCGGCGATCCTCCGGCTTACCGCTCAATATTTTATCGATCTGGCCCTGTCCGATAATGGAATACCCTTCCTTACCGATACCCGTATCCAAAAACAGCTCATAGACATCCTTTAGACGGCAGGAGGAGCCATTGATCAGATACTCACTTTCCCCTGAACGGTACACCCTCCTGGCAACAGTGACCTCGTCATACTCAATCGGAAGCTTATGGTCCGAATTATCCATGGTCAGGGCGACATAGGCATATCCCAGGGGCTTGCGCGCCTCTGTCCCGGAGAAAATAACATCCTCCATCCTGGCTCCACGCAGCTGCTTTGCACTCTGCTCCCCTAATACCCAACGCACCGCATCCGCCACATTACTTTTACCGCTGCCGTTAGGACCCACAATACCGGTAATTCCATCATGAAATTCCAACACAATCTTATTTGCAAAAGACTTAAAACCGTGGACTTCAATACTTTTAAGATACATTCATAGTCTCCCATCTACTAACTTCACATTTCCCGACATGCTGCCATAGGCAGCACAAACATAATTGGGAAGAACGCAAGAACAGCGTTCTTCCGAATGGAATACTGCATATTCCATTTGTGAAGCATAGAAATTGTTAGGCACCGTCTTTTGGTGCCTTAGAACTTCTCTTCACACTTTCCCCTTTATTCTGCAATTTCAGGATTGCCTGGTTGGCAGCCTCCTGCTCCGCTGCTTTTTTAGTCCTTCCGGTTCCGTAGCCAATCTCATCATTCCCGATGCACACGGCAACCCGGAAGGTTTTATTATGATCCGGACCCTCTTCTGAGATCAGCTTATAACGGAGCTTTTGCTTGTTATTGTCGTTCTGGATGATTTCCTGTAAGATAGTCTTGCTATCGAAAAAGAGGTTCTTACCCTTTAAATCGGCTAATATAAAGCCTTTAATAAACTCTTTT
>JARKQP010000951.1 GCA_029974875.1 Mobilitalea sp. | reverse complement strand
CAAAGGCTCCTTATACATCTCATAATCGATGTTAAAATATAAGATAAAGGGAAGCTCATTTTCATTAATGACCTCAATTTTTGCCTTTTTATTAAAGGGCATGGGGAAGTAACAGGAGACAGAGCAGGGCGCACCGTACCGTCCCGCTTCCTCAGGCTTTAAGGATCCATTAAAGGGCAGGGATGTAAAATTACCCGGGTAGCAGTTACCGATACAGAAGAAATCACCCAAAGGAGCAAGGACACTTGGCTGGCTCTGGTCGTCCCAGGTCATCTTGATTAACACCTTTCTATAATAAAATGGATCATAATCATCCCATATGACACCCAGGGCCGGGTGGATCTCATTAACAGGTGCCGAGGATGCATTCAGGACCGGATCCAGGACACTTGGGGCAACCACCTTCCGACAGGATGAGGTCATCCAGATATGGGTAATACAGCCAGGACCCTCAACCTCACCCAGGGTAATGCTCTCCCCAGCGGGGATCTCCCAGTAATCCTGGTTTTTACCACGCTGGTCCCAGCTCGCCAGCCTCCCGTTCCTCGCTTCCTTTATCTTTGTTAAATCCTTGAATAAACCTGATATATTACTCATAATATACACACTCCTTATCCATTATTATTTTATAAGTACTCTCGCCGAGAGCTCTCTTTATTTAAAATGAGGTTTACCGGGCACAGCTAACCCTTAACGGCACCTGCGGTCATACCATCTACAATATTCTTTTGGAATATTCCATAGAAAATCAATTCCGGAACAATAATCATAATGCTGGAGGCTATAATACCGCCATAATCAACGCTGTATTTTCCCTTAAAAAAGGATGCTCCCATAGAAAGTGTATAATCCGAAATCTTCCTCAGCATAACGGAAGCGAAGGGAAACTCGTTCCAGATATATAGCACGTTAAAAATAACAATTGTCGCAATGACCGGCTTTGTAATCGGCAGAATTACTTTTACAATGAGATCCCAAAGCCTGCATCCGTCAATCACCCCTGCCTCATCAATCTCACTGGGCAGTGTTTTCATGTATCCCACCAGCAATAAAGTGTTAAAGGATATAGAGGTCGCTACATAGGGAAAAATCAAAGCAATCTTACCCTTCAAATGTAATAAAACATTAATTTTGTATACGGGAAACAATAATATAAAGGGCGAAATCGACAATCCTAAAATCAGAAACCCGTAAAGCCTGGAGCGTACCTTGTCACTAAACTCCATTCTGGCAATAACAAAGGAGCTTAAAAATGTAATAACCAATTCAAAAACAAGGGAAATGATACAGATAAATAACGTATTCCCATATAGCTGGGCATAATTCAGGGTATTTAAAGCATTTTTAAAATTCTCTAAATTCAGGGTTTTAGGCAATGTCAAGGGGGACGTCATGATCTCATTATTTGTTTTCAAGGACAGCATCAGCATCCAGGCAAAGGGAAAGACCATAAGGACAGTGACGATAAACATAACGATATACAATATTACTTTTTTTCTTGGACTAACCATAAACACACCTCCTTATCCCCTTCTTTCTTTTGCCAGGGCCAGATAAATCCCTGTGATAATCAATGTCACAACAAACGTCAGAGTGGCAATGGACATCCCGTATCCATATTCCCCGTTTTTAAAGGTCGTCGAATAGCTGTAGGTAACCAGGTTTTCCGACATATGGTTGGGGCCGCCGCCCGTAGTCTGCTGCACAATTTCAAAGATCTTGAATACGCCCGTGATAATTAAAACCGCCACGTTTGATATGGTATTGCGCATCAGGGGAATGATGACATAGCGGACCTTCTGCCTTTCATTCGCTCCGTCAATCTGGGCTGCTTCCATCACATCTCCCGGAATCATCTTCAGTCCCGCGATATAGATCGTAATTAAATAACCCAGCTGCTGCCAAAAATAAATAATTGCAATGCTGTAAGGAGACAGGGTCTTGCCGCCGATCCACTGCTGCTTGTATGCACCCAGGCCAATGGCTCCTAAAATATCATTCAGAATGCCCACCTCCGGGTCTAAAATATAAACCCAGATAATACCGACAATAATCGGTGCAATAATTGCGGGTGAAAAAACCAGCGCCTTACTGAGACCGTTAAATTTTAAATGCTGGTTGAGGAGCAGGGCTCCTAAAAATGCTATGACCATCAAGAGCACAAAGGCCACGCCAAACATGATAAAGGTATTCCTAAACGAGATCCAGAAGGTACCGTCAGCAAAGAGGCGCTGATAATTCTTCAGTCCTGTGAAAACCGGTTTGCCAATTCCCGAATACTTCGTAAAGCTATAATAGATTGCAATAAAAATCGGAATAATTATGTAAACCGAATAAATAATTATTGTTGGCAGTGTCAGTCCTATAATATATCTTTTTTTACTAAGCCAGTACAAGCTCCACCCTCCTTTCCTTTTCTTTAGGGTATAGCATACCCTGGATGCTGCATGGAGTATGCCATACCGAATTAATTTGTATTCCTAGTAAACCAGCTGCTCATCCAGTTTCTTCAATGCATCCTCCGGTGTATAATTCCCCATCATGACACCTAACATGGAGTCATAAAGCTGGGACTGTACTGCAGCGGAAAGTATCTGGTCAGGCTGTGCGGAAGGGCTCTGCCATCCATCTGCAAGGGAGGCCATGACTGCCTTTAATGCATATTGTGTATCACCTACCGTTACGTCCGTATAATTTGTTGCAGGGAATACTGAACCTGCATAGGACAGGGCTGCTGCTTCCTGGCTGTAGTAAAATTCAAGGAAGGCGTATACTGCTGCCTTTACCTTCCCGTCCTCTGCAACCTTTGCGCTGACACACAGGGGAGCTGAAGGAACCTTCATGCTGATTTTCTGCTCATAAGTACTGTCTGAGAAGGTCGGTCCCCACCAGAAGCCGACTTTGTCACCCATGGTCTGGTCCAGCTCAGCACAATCCCAGGCTCCGGTATTCAACAATGCGCAGTCACCGTTTTCAAAGGAGGTCTTTGCATCAAAATAGCTGATGGTAGACATATTGGAAGGGAAGGCTTTATTTTCTCCAAGCTCCTGAAGCTTCTGGAAGGATTTCAGCATATCATCATTGCTAAACTTCATATTTCCGGTCAGTATTGCATTTATATTTTCAGAATAACCGTATCTTGTAAGAAAAGCAAGGTATGACCAAATTGCGAAATTACTATCCTTGCTGCCCTGTGCAATAGGAGTATAGCCTGCCGAATTCAAATCCGCTACCATCTTAAGGAAGTCCTCATAGGTCGTTCCATTCGTAGGATAAGCTACCCCTGCCTTATCGAATACTTCCTTGTTATAGAAGAAGCCCTCTACATTACACTGATAAGGAAGTCCGTACTGGGTCCCATTATTAAATGCCAGTAAAACGCTGTCATCCAGTGCCGAAGCTGTATTTGAGCTTTGGCCCAGAAAGTCGCTAAGATCCAGCAGATATCCTGCTTCTGAGAATTCCGGCGCTATGCTGGAGTCCATCCAGAATATCTGGGGTAAGCTGCCATCAGCTGCTTCCAGCTTCATGTTTGTCTTATGTGTCTCCGTATCCGCGGCTTTGAATTCAACCTTATATTGTCCTGCATATTTTTTATTAAACTCCTGGACAATATCATAAGTAACCTTTTCCTGGGCTGCCGGATCCGCTACGTGGATACCAAAGGTAATTGTAGTCTCTTCCCCTGTTCCAGCCGCCTCTGTTACTGAACCTGTACCGCTGCCTGTTGCTTCTGTCCCGGTACCGGAAGGTTTTCCTGACTCGCCTGTTGTACCTGCACAACCCGTTAATAAACCTGCACACATGATGCCTGCCATAGTAATGGCTGCCATTTTCTTGAATCTCATGATTTCTCCTCCTTTAAATAATGGAGCACTCCCGGAAACTTCCTTATATACTTCCTTCTATCCGATAAGAGTACCCTAATGTTGATGGAACTATGCTTTACAGCCGATGGAACCCGTTCCATATTTGGTCTGATAAAAAGCCCATAAACGGGCTTTCATCAACACCGTATTTGTGTAACCGCACATGATAAAGTTCTTCCACTTTCATCTTGATAATACAGGCAGTTTAAGATATTTTATAATACCGGCTGCCAATATCCTTCCCGGGAATGATGAATTGTGGTTAAGGTGCTGCTGCTAGTGGAACCCGTTCCACTAGCGGTGAAAAAAAATGGATTCCTCTTCTTTAAGTCATCCTCACATTTTCCAGCTAACTTCTTCATATGCTATTTAACAATTTCATTATAATCATATCAACCAGTATTGTCAATAAATAATTTTGGAAATTCATGATTATTTTAGTTATTTTGTATATCTCCAATTGAGGTTCCTCCGTATTTAACAGTCCGGCGAATGTTTCCTCTTATCTTTACACGCCGGTTGATGCTTCCTTCCATCCTTCTTATATTCCTATTGGCGGGATTTGCACCGGAAGCCAAAAATCCCACCAATTATGCTGAATCTCCCCTCAATAAAGCCACATCGACAATCTGGTGCCGTTCATAGTTCTTATTACCTTCTATCATCTTAAGAATCGTATCCACACATCTTTGTGATATCTCGGTTGTATTTTGGGCAATGGAGGTCATAACCGGATCCGTAAGGTAGATAATCCCCACTGCATCATAGCCAACGACCTTAACATCCTGGGGTACCTTACGTCCTTTTGCCTTCAGCGCATTCAGGCAAAAAGCTGCCGCTACGTCGGCCGTAAAGATTCCGTCAATATCCTCATAAAGATCCATGTAATCCTTCATTGCATTCCGATAATACTCATATTCCAGGTTGTTCCAGACCGTCTCTACCGTCGTGACCCTGACCCCGTGCTCCCGGCATATTTTCTCAAATTCAATATGGCGTTTGTTGGAAGGCGTGTGCACAAGGGAGGAGGTTGCAAACTGCAATACATTTTTACAGCCGGCTTCGATCAGCGTCATGGCCGCAAGGCGTCCGCCCTTCTCGTGGTCCGAATGTATCAGCGGGATCTTCTTTCCAAAATCACGGTCTAAAGCGACAATCGGCTTGTTAATCTTTAAATAAACGCTGTCATCTAAAGAATGGGCGCCTGTGATGATACCGTCCACAATATTGCGGTCCAGCATGTCCAGATAATCCTTTTCCCTGTTGCTGATCCCTATGGTATTGCATATCATCGTCTTATAGCCCCGTTCATAAAGGTAACCCTCTATTTCCCTGCTTAGCCTGGCAAAAAAGGGATGCTCCAGGTTCGGAACAACGATGCCTACGATTCCCGACCTGTTCCTGAATAGGTTTTTCGCCAGCTCGTTCGGGGTATATCCCAACACCTGGATGGCCTCATCGATTCTTTTTTTGGCATCTGCCGATACATAGCCCGTGCCATTTAAGGCTCTTGATACAGTTCCTACACCGACATTTGCCATTTTAGCAACATCTCTAATGCTCGCCACTTCAAATCCTCCTTTCGTCTTTACTGTGAAACCCGTTCCACAGTATTTTACTACATAGGATTTAAAGTGTCAATTTAAATGCGCTGTTATGGCTGTGTAACTTTTATTTATAAATTCTTCTCTATTGCGGTTTACTATTTTTATTCCTCCAGTCCATTTCCACAATATTCACACACCGGATGCTCTCCATCTATAGTTGTATTTCTAGCTCCACAGCTCCCACAGATGATAACCCTTTGCCGTTTCTCCTGTTCCTGTACTACAGATGATAAAACTGGCTCAATGTATTCATTAGCATATTTCATATGATTAAGACCAATCGAATCAGATATTGCTTTTACTGCACTCTGGGGTCTGGAAGTTCTTCTGCTAATGGTATTTGTCTCATCGTCAATATATGCATGCGCCAGAAACTTCTTTTTTATCATTCTTTCTAAGTTTTTCCGTACGACCGGAGCCGGAGCACCGAGCATAACTGCAAGCTGATCAATCGAATGAGTTGATCCTTCTTGTAGCACTTCAATATATGTATTATACCGTTTATCTAAAATCCTCCTGCGGACACCGCATATAAACGTATATAAGGATAATAAAAATACTATCCCCAAACCTATTATCATATCCAGCGATTCTTTCTCAGAGACAAAGGCACTTAAAAAAACCAGCCATATAATACTGAGAATCCCTCCAACCTTTAATTGCTTTGAACTTATTTTATGGTTTCTTTCAACCAGCCTTTCTGATTCTCCATTTTTAAACATTCTTCCAATCTCCTTTTCTTTACGATATTCCTTATTTGCCCCAATTATTTGTATTCAACTACTTGAAATGCCCCCTCTTATAACCTTCCTTGCCACTCATGTATACCTCCTAATTGACTATTGAACCACAATACATGCACTCAGCTGTTGAACCTTGTGCAATCTTATTAGATGCTCCACAATTCTTACAGGCTACCTGAATCATCTGAACTTGTACTGGTTCCGGCTCCATCATATTGGGTTCCTTTATTGGGGGTTCCTCTATTTTTGATTTCATTATTTCGGATTCACTATATTGAGCTCCATATTTGGATATTTGGGGTGTTTCCCCGTAAACTCTTGTACTTACAATACTATTTGTCTCATTATCTATGTAAGCGGATTCTAAAAACTTCTTTTTAATCAT
>JARKQP010000945.1 GCA_029974875.1 Mobilitalea sp. | reverse complement strand
CAAATTGGTATCAAAATTCTAACATGGATTTTATAAATAAGCACCAATCAAGCATGATAAACAACAATCCTATAACTATTGAACCATATACTCTGATAAAAGGATAAAATGAAATCCATAGTATGAACTATAAAATGAAGTTTTCTCAAGTTAGAAAAGCTTTGACTCTATTATTTAGCAATAATTCATCAAAAAGGAAGGAGAATAAGGGATATGGTTTACAAGGATCCAAATAGGACAGTGGAGGAAAGGGTAGAGGATTTACTTGCCAGAATGTCTTTAAAAGAAAAGGTAGCGCAGCTATCCTGTATCATGGTAACCGGAATGGAAGCTAATGAGGAGGGTTTAAAATCGGAAATAGCGGACGGTACCGGAACGGTTAGCTATCTGAATAGCTCCCTATCCGGTGATAATGAAAAGGATATGGAGCGTATTAAGGTAATTCAGAGGTATCTGATGGAGGATACAAGGCTGGGGATTCCGGCATTGATACATAATGAAGGAATTGCGGGGGCACAGATTCCGGGTGCCACCACATTTCCCCAATCCTTAGGTGCGGCAGCCACCTGGGAACCGGAGCTGGTTTACAAAATGGGGGAGGTAGTCCGCAAACAGATAAAAGCCTATGGTATCCATGCCGTTCATTCTCCGCTATTTGATCTTGGACGTGATCCGAGATGGGGGAGAATCGGTGAAAGCTACGGTGAGGATCCCTATCTGGTGGCAAGAATGGGAACAGCCTATGTAAAAGGGATCCAGGGCAAGGATGAAGTCATGGCTACTGCGAAGCATTTCGTTGGATACGGTAATGCAGAAGGAGGAAGAAATGGAGGGGAGCAGCAGATTGCGGAACGAAAGCTATTAGATACCTATTGCGTCCCCTTTGAAGCAGCGATTCAGGAAGCCGGTGTCATGGGCGTTATGAACAGCTATGGCATTTTAAACGAGGAGGCGGTATCGGCCTCAAAATGGCTGCTGACGGATGTGCTAAGGAATAAGCTTGGTTTTAACGGCGTTACGGTTGCGGATTATGGAAGCGTAAGCCACGCACATGCCAGATACCGGGTGGCAGAGACACAGAAGGAAACAGCGGTTCTAGCCCTAAAAGCCGGGATGGATGTGGAACAGCCCCGAAATACCTGTTATCGTTTTCTGGAAGAAGCAGTAGAGGCGGGAGAGCTTGAGAAAGAGTATATTGACCGTTCTGTCAGGAGGATATTAGCAACAAAGTTTAAGCTGGGATTATTTGAAAATCCTTACGGGGCTGGTGATTTCTTTGAAGAGACCAGGAAATCAGAATATGCCCGGCTTTCCCAGGAAATAGCGGAAAAATCCATTGTCCTAGTGAAAAATGAAGATAGCATCCTGCCCCTGGACAGGGAGCTTAAGATAGCGCTGATTGGCCCCTCCTCTGATAACAAGGGCAATTTCTTTGGAGGCTATTCCTCAGTAAATACAGCCAGCACCACGAGTGGTGATTTTGATCGTTCTGAAGATGACAACTTTACTAAGATGGCTTACCAGGCAATGATCACGGAATATAAGGATGGTCTGAAGGCATTCGGCATAGAATTCGAAGACCAGCCCTCCCCGGAACAAAAGGAAGTGATTTTAGCTATGCTGAAGCAGCATCGTTCAGGCTCCGGTAAAGCATATAAATCCCAGGACGAATTTATGGAGAAATACTATCCGGACTGTAAAACCATCAAAGAGGTTATGGAAATGACCTTTGGAGAGGAAAATATCATTCATGCCAGGGGCTGCAATACCCGGAATATGCAAGAGGGAGGAAGGGAAGCGGTAATAGCTGCAGTAGAACAGGCAGACCTTGTAATCGCTGTATTGGGCGGAAAGGAGAGCATGACAGACCCGGAGGCCACCTGTGGAGAGAATAAGGACAATAGCAACATTAATTTGGAAAAACACCAATTAGAGATGATGGAAGAGGTATTTAAGCTCAACAAACCTGTTATATCGGTTATTATTGATGGGAGGCCGCTGGCCACACCGGAAATCAGTCTTAACAGCAAGGCGGTTCTATATGGCTGGCTGCCGGCACAGAACGGGGCACAGGCAATTGTTAATGTCCTGGCCGGTAACGTAAATCCTGGCGGAAAGCTTCCGGTAACAATATTGAAGGACGAAGGCCAGATTCCGATGTACTCCAGCAGGCTGCCCTTTCTGGCGGAGCTTGGCGGGTGGTCGGAATATATTAACCCGGATAAAAACGCTCCTTTATATCCCTTCGGGTATGGGCTCAGCTATACGAGGTTCGGGTATTCTGATCTCGTGATGGAGCCTTGTGTGGAAGCCAGCGGCTGCCTGAGGGTGGAATTTAAGCTTAAGAATGAGGGCGCCTGTGCCGGGGATGAAATCGCGCAGGTATATATCCGGGATTGTGTAGGAAGTGTAGCCAGACCCGCAAAGCAGCTGGTCGGATTTGTACGTGTTGGGCTGGCAGCAGGGGAAGAAAAGCGGATCCACTTTGAAATTGACATGAAACAGCTGGCCTTCCATGACCTGAACATGGAGCAGGTGGTAGAGCCGGGAAACATGGAGCTGTATATCGGAGCCTCCTCCCAGGATATCCGTTTACAGGGCGGATTTCTAATTACAGGTGAAAAGCTTATAGTAGAGCGGAAGGTATTTGCTTCAAAGGTCACGATAGGATAAAATTTAATGAAATTACAGAAAAGGGAAGGGCGGTTACTCCATAATAGAGCTCCGTTTCCTTGTTGTGGTAAAAGGAAGGTACCGTGAGATGTGTACCTTCCTTTGCTAGGCCATATTAGAAATTAATATTAATTTTCCTATATTCACTGGGAGTCATTCCGATATAGCGCTTAAAAACCCTTGAGAAATAGTAGGGCTCGGAAAAGCCCAGGTAATATGAAATATCTTCAATTTTACAATTCTGGTTTTTTAAAATGTCTTTGGCTAATTTTATTTTCTTCTGATAAACATAATCGATAAAATTCACCCCTGTTTCTTCCCGAAAAAGCTTTGAAACATATTTGTAATTTAAATTCAGATTTCTTGCAATCGATACCAGATCAAGATTTTGTTGGATATGGGCATCGATATAGTTGATTAGGGTTCTGGTATGCTTGGAATATTGATTTTCTTCCTTTGCCTTTTTTACTTCCTTCCGAAAGAAGGAGAGCATCTGTGTAAGGAGCAAAGGAATTTCATCGACAGTTTTAGCCTCTTCCAGCTGGAGGACAAAAAAATCCGCAAAAGAAAAGGCTGTTTCAGATGGAACCCCGAGGTCAATAGCACCTCTGCAGCAGAGTGCGGACATAATAATAAGCCGGTTTTTCTCAGAGCGGAGGACATCATTTGTGGCAAGGGGAAGGGCTTGTACATAGCCAAAATTACTTTTAACCAGGCTCTCCAGACTTTGCTCTGATTGGAGAAGCTCTTGAATTATTTTTTCTTCCTTATGGTAGGAATGGTGCTTTCCTGATGAGGTGTTATCATAAGTAAAGGGTTTAACGGATATGTCGCCGGTGCTGTAGATAATAAAATTGTAATCAATATCTGTTTCTGTTTCTGCAACTATTTTTAAAAGATATTGGAAGCTGATGATCTGTGCCTGGTTTATGAAGGGGACGGATTCAAGGTAACGCTTTATATTTATAACGTCAACGGTTGGATTTAGGACAGAAAGCTGGCCTATTTGGGTGGCTGTAATATCATTTATACGGAAGGGACCAAGATATAAGGTGCCTTTAAAATCATTCCTATAAAATAATGGATAAGTAATTATTATTTCATGAAAGGGTAAAAAGGTTGAAATCGAAGTGTTTTCCTTCCTTTCATATACGGAAGAGGCAGATATTTTCGTGATATGCTCTGACAGATAATGCCCGTAAGGCTCTGTTAGGGAAGCGGCGCCTGATTTTATCCTGAGATCCTGTTCTGGCTGGGGAAGGCCGTAATCCGTGAGGGGAAGGTTTTTCTGAAAGCCAATAGGATGGCCGGTACAGAGATAAAAAGTATTGGAGGCCTTATATAAAAAATCCATGTTTATTGTTCCGTTTTTATTGTAAATCAAGGATACCACCTCTTTCCTGGGGAGCTGCTTTTTGATTTTTGGGGATATAAGGCCGGCTTTGGCACCGCATATCCTGGTAACCGGCTGTTAACCGGAGAGAAGTAGGATAAAATTAGTCCTAATAATATGAATACATACTCTTATGTATGAATTTGTATTATAGATTATCTTATATAAAGTGTATAATAGTCTTAGAATTTTGTAAAGGAATCTATATAGAATTTTGTGCAGGGAGGAATTACAATGGTTCAGTTAAAGGCAAATCCATTTTATCTTGACGACAATGGTGTTAAATGGGTCGAGGATACGTTAAAGGAAATGACCCTGGAAGAAAAAATAGGGCAGCTATTTTGCATGCCCGGATCTACTACCGACAAAAATGTATTAGAAATGCTCACACAGAAGGTGGGAATCGGCGGGATTATGTACCGCCCAGATCAGGCTAGGACAGTGCGGGAAGCCCATAGCATCCTGCAAAGCTCGTCTAAGATCCCACTCCTGATCGCCGCAAACCTTGAGGCTGGAGGGACAGGCCTGGTTTTTGAAGGGACAAATTTTGCCAAGCCCTTACAGGTGGCTGCTACGGACGATGAAAAGATGGGCTATGCCTTGGGCAAAATATCCTGCAGCGAAGGGGCGGCAGTCGGATGCAACTGGGCATTTGCGCCGATTGTGGATATCGATATGAATTTCCGCAATCCCATTACAAATTGCAGAACCGTTGGAAGCGATATAGACCGGGTTATCCGGATGGCGAAGGGATATATGGATGCGGCGAAGGAGGAAGGCGTTGCGGTCAGCATCAAGCATTTTCCTGGTGATGGGGAGGATGAGCGCGACCAGCATCTGCTGACAAGCGTAAACAGCCTGTCTACAGAGGAGTGGGATAACTCCTGCGGAAGAGTATATCAGGAGCTGATTGACCATGGCGCCCAGACGGTTATGGTCGGACATATTGCCCAGCCTGCCTATGAAAAGAAATTCAATCCAGGATATCAGGGAAGGCCCATACCCGCCTCCCTCTCCAGGGGGATCGTGACAGGACTTTTGAGAAACCAGCTTGGCTTTAACGGCTTGGTTATTACGGACGCCTCCCAGATGGTCGGGTATACGGTAGGGATGAAGCGTGAGGATGCAGTTCCTTCCGCCATTGCTGCGGGCTGTGATATGTTCCTGTTTACAAAGAATATGGAGGAAGATATCCAGTACATGTTCATGGGATACCAGAAAGGGATCCTTACAGAGGAACGGTTAAATGAAGCCGTTACCAGAATCCTGGCTACAAAGGCGGGCTTGAAGCTCCATGAGAAGCAGGCTCTTGGTACCCTAGTTCCTGGGGAAGAGGCGCTGGCAGTCTTAAGGAACGAGCAGCATCTTCGTTGGACGGAAGAGTGTGCAAATAAGGGGATCACACTTGTAAAAAATATTGGCAATGTGCTGCCCTTAAGCAATAAAAAATACAAAAAAATCTATTTAAATGTACTGGAAGAGGACGACAGCATCAACAGCCCATTGCGGATAAAAATGAAAGCGCTGTTTGAGGCAGAGGGCTTTGAGGTATATGTCCGTAACCGGGATTTAAAAATTGATATGGAAGCCTTCATGGCTGGTAAACCCGATGCCCGCACCCTTGAGGTAATGGCGGAAATCGGAGGAAAGGTATCTGATTTTACTGATAAATATGATCTGGCAATATACGTAGCGAATTTTGAAACAGCCAGCAATAATACAGTGATACGGATTAACTGGAAGGGGCTTGGCGGTATGGGTGATGATACCCCATGGTTTGCTGCAGAGATACCCACGGTTTTCATCAGCCTTGCCAATCCTTATCATTTGCTGGATGTGCCAATGGTACAGAGCTATGTGAACGCCTATACAAATAATGAGGTAGTACTGAAAAACCTGATGGACAAAATCATGGGACGCTCTGAGTTCAAGGGGAAGAGCCCGGTTGATGCATTTTGTGGAAGAGAGGATGCACGGTATTAAGGGCATCTGGATCGGAGTATCTACCATTTCACATGTGATTATGTAAAATTAAAAAAGAGGGAACGTGTTGCTTAGCTGAATAATGTCAGCTTAGCAACACGTTTCTTTTTGTGCCTTTTGTAAAGGAAATTTATGTATGTTACTGCCTGGTACCTGCCACCATATCAGCTGGGATATGTAGCAGATCTGGGTTTACTTCAACCGGAGAACTGCAGTGGGCGGATAATTTTGAGATCAGATCATTAATAATGGAAGCGTAAGCTGGATCGGCAGCCATGTTAAAGTCTTCGTCTGGATATTTTTCGCAATCCACAAAGAAAATATCTGCCTCGCTAAGTGACGGATAAACTCCATTGACCCGGGTGTTCATGTCGAGGCGGTATTGCTTGGTACGAATGCATGAACGGCGGGGCCAGCCCCGGTCCCCGGATAAACGGCCTAATTGCCGGGCCGGGAATGCGCAGCTGTCATACTCCCCGTATCCAACCGTAGCATATACAGCCTGAGGATCATGCCCTGAAAAAAGATTAACTCCTTTAAATTGTGGAGGAGCCTCAATTCCGGCTAAATGAAATATTGTTTTTGGGAGATCAATGTTAGAGCATAGGGTTGATATCCTTTTCCCCCCCTTGTCATCGGGAGTAGCAATAATTAAAGGTACTGACTGGCTTGCCCGATGGAATATATGCTTGCCAAGTCCACGGCATTCGCCGCGAAGGGCACCATGGTCGGCTCCTAAAATTAAGATGGTATTATCTAATTGACCTTGTGCCTGTAAAAAATGAAGCACCTTCCCAATCTCATCATCAATCCAGGACACCATACCATAATAGTAGGCTTTGGCCTGAATTAATTCCTCCTCTGTCACGGTATCTAAAGCGATGGCCTGGGCAAATTCCTGCTCAAATTCGCTGAGGTGGCTGATGTCCGGAAGCTTTCCGCTGAAGGGATAATCCTTATAAATGGTTTCATATCCCCGCTTTACGATAATCGGTGAATGAGGCTGAGTATAGGATATACGTATAAAGTAAGGATCCGCTTGTTTCGCCATCCAATCAAGGGCATTGGAAGTCACTGTTTCCGGATAATATTCTTTGTCTTGTGGATATAGGCTGGCCATATTAAAAGACAATGCGCCGCGTGGAGAGATTTTATGGAGAGTTTCCCGTTCTAAGGCGGATAATCCGAGGTTCATTTCGCTTCCTTGCTTATTATCCCTTTCAAATGGGTGCATTTGTGGTGGTAAATGGGTTTTTCCAAAGCTAGCGGTATGATAACCGGATTCATGTAAGACCTCAGGAAAGGTAAGAAAGGAGCCCGGTAACGTGAAAGCCGGAAGAGCAGCCTCGTTATCGTAAACACCGGTGTCCTCAGGATAAAGACCCGTCATAATGCTGGTTCTGGATGGGACGCAGACTGGTGAATTGCAGAAACAATTTTCAAACAGATGTCCCCGCTTAGCGATGGAATCGATATTTGGAGTATGCATATCACCTGCTGCGTTGCCATAACAGCCTAGCGCATCCGGGCGCAGTTCATCACAAAAGAAGAAAACTATATTTTTCATAAATCCTCCTAATTACTATAATTCAGTCCATTAATATATGCTCGGATCTACTGGCTCAAGTATGGGCTGAAGTGTTATTTTCCGTACTTCATCTTTGTTGTTGATGATATTCAATAAGGAACGTGCCGCCTCGGTGCCTGCGCTGTAGTGGGAAAAGTGGTAGGAGACAGAGCGGTCAAACCAATTCTGCGTTTCTGGTGATTGCAGGGTAAGGTGTTGGATATACAATCGGTCAGACAGTATTTTCTGGACCTCCCTGGAGCTACAGATAAAGCAGGTGTCCAAGGGCGCAGAATTCACAATATTTTTTATCATCTGGATGTCACTGATATCAGGCTCAAAGGAGAAATTATTCTGGGAAAACATACTGGAGTTAGCATCAATACCACCGATGGATATAATTTCATAGGATAAATCATCCTGACCCAGGACAACTGCTTTGAAGCCTCTTTCACGGGCTGTTTCCTTCGCGTTCTCATAACTGGGGCGAATATAGATAAATTTCTTAAAGCCCTTATTCAGCAAATAGTCTGCACGTTGATAGGAGGAAGCAAAATAATCATAGCGGACACTGGATATCGTTGGATTCTCTGACATGCAGTCGATGGTAGAGAAAGGGATATTGTGTGTATTGATTTGCTCCAATGCATCCGGCGGTATATCGCTGTGGTTTGAGGAAACATAAATGACCCCATCCGTCTGTGTATTTAGGTATGTGTCTATGAAATTGTATGTGTTGCCACGCTCCTGGTCGTTGCATAACAAAATATTATATCCCCTTGGCTCAAGATAAGAGCGGATACCCTGCATGGCGTTATAGTACCTGGGCATATTCAGGGTGGTTCCCAGACGCACGGCAATACAATAGGAGCGGTTGCTTTTCAGCCGTTTTGCTGCACTGTTAGGAATATAATTCAGCTCAGCA
>JARKQP010000938.1 GCA_029974875.1 Mobilitalea sp. | reverse complement strand
GTCCTCACCCATGCGCATCGGTGCCGTAATGCGCACCTGCCCCTCCGGAGGAACCACCCTTAGGTACATATTCTTTATTTTCTTACGTTCCAGTTCAATTGGTATATTTCCAACTGTAATATGCTTTATCATTGAATCCTTCCCATCCCATTACCTATTAATATAGCCAGCCTATGATAATGCGGGCAATTCCCGGATCATGTCCAGTAAATCATCAAAATCCCCTTGCCGTAAATGGTCAATCCCCAGCTCTTCTGGGCAGATCAGGCAGTCCTTCAGCAGATACGTTCCCATTCCCAGGCCTGCCACACACATATCCTCTTTTACATCGTTTCCAACCATGATACAGTCTTTAGGCTGCTTTTTTATCTCCTTAAGAATTTCCTTATAATAATTCAGGTTCGGCTTACAGTAAGAGCTGTTTTCATAGGTCGTAATTAATTCAAAATCCTTAGGATCAAGCCCTGCCCATTCCATCCTTGTTAATGTAGCTATCCTGGGAAACAGCGGATTCGTAGCTAAAACCACCTGATATCCCTTTTCCTTTAAGCTCCTGATGCATTCCCCCGCATTCGGGTGCTGGGAGGTAGTGTCCCTTACTGCTGCAAACTCCTTCTGATAGAAATGCTCAAACACAGGCTCCAGCTCTACTGCCTCTTCTCCCAGGATGCTGCAGAACTTCTCCCAAAACCTTTGTTCATTTGTCATGGTGCCGTCATTTTTGATCACTGCTTCCGTGGCTGCTCCTACCGCACCGATCAATTCCCTTGCCTGCATTCCATGCTCCGTCAGCTTCCCGGCCAGCGCCTTAAAATAGGTTTCAACAAATAGCTCCTGGCTGGGCATCGGCAGCAAGGTTCCGTCTAAATCAAATATAAATGTGTTCATTTTCATATCCTCCCTTTATCGTATACTGAGTTGTATCCTGAAGTGTTTACTCAGATGTATCCTTAATTTCTTAACTCATCCTTAGTTGCTTAATTCGTCTTTAATTGCTTAATTTATCATAATTGCCCGACTTATCCTTAATTGCCTAATTTATCCTTTATTGCTCAATTTAT
>JARKQP010000925.1 GCA_029974875.1 Mobilitalea sp. | reverse complement strand
ATCCTCAGAAAGTTCAAAGTCGAATATATCCGCATTTTCCAGTATTCTGCCCTCATGTACCGATTTGGGAATGGTTATTACTTCATTCTGGATATCCCACCGCAGTATAATCTGAGCCGGCGATTTACCATACTTGTTAGCCAGCTCCGCCAGCAGCGGTACGTCCAGATGACCCTGCATCAGCGGGCTCCATGCTTCCATTTGTATTTTATGCTTTTTACAGAATGCATGGAGTTCACCTTGTGAGAGGCGGGGGTGGTATTCCACCTGATTTATCGCCGGAAGCATGCTGCTGCTTTCCATGATATCCAGCAGATGATGTGTGTGAAAGTTGCTTACACCTATAGCGCGGACCAGGCCGTCCCTATATAGCTTTTCCAGAGCCCGCCATGTATCAATGTATTTATCCTTTACAGGCCAATGAATTAAATAAAGGTCAATATAATCAAGCCCCAGCTTCTTTCTGCTTTCCTCAAAGGCCTGTAATGTCGTCTCATAGCCCTGCCTGGAATTCCAGACCTTCGTGGTAATGAACAGCTCTTCCCTCCGGACTCCGCATTCTTTAACAGCTTTGCCCACACCCTCCTCATTTCCGTAGGCTGCCGCGGTATCAATAGACCGGTATCCGGCTTTGACCGCCGTTTTAACAGCCTTTTCCACCTCACTGCCATCGTCGACCTGCCATACTCCCAACCCCAGCCAGGGCATCTCCACTCCATTGTTCAACCGCGTGGTGCTATTAATGTCTTTTATCATGTATATCGCCTCTCTCTTTCATATGATCGTTTATGCTTCAGCATTATATTACCACTTTTATACTGGTTTTATCATTTTAAACAGCGGTTTGAAGTTTTTTTACTTTAATTCATAATTGAAGAGGTGGGATGCTATGCTGCATATACGTAGGATTATGCGAAGCAGGGATGGCGTCACCGACGTCTCATCACAGGATGGTAGAAAAATGCAGAGTAATTTGATTGTATGGGGTTATTAAAAAGACTAAAAGCACTTACGTTTAAAAAGAGTTATGCCGCTTTTGTCCGGCCAAAATCGGCGGAAAAGCCGCCACTCAGACGCCGTGGAGGCTGCTAGGGCACTGGGGAAAAGCTTCTATGCACCAA
>JARKQP010000904.1 GCA_029974875.1 Mobilitalea sp. | reverse complement strand
ATACCACGGATATTCAGTTCAATGATACCCAGCTGATTTCCCATATTAATATTCTGGATAGAAATGCCGTAATGGAAAAATTTATGCGTAAGGTAGCAGCAGCTAAATTCGTAGTAACCGACCGCTTACATGGTATGGTATTTTGTGCGATTACACAAACTCCTTGTGTCGTATTGCCTAATTATAACCATAAGGTGGAAGGGGTCTATGAATGGGTCTCGAAATTGGAATACATTATTATGATTCGGAATATGGAAGCATTGGATGAGGCAATCAGAAGATTAATACAGGCTGATGATGTAACATATGACAATTCATGCATTTTAGAGGGATTCAATGAGCTAACCTGGCAACTAAAGAATAATATTTAACCTATATTAAAAGTCTGTAGCCTTGAAATGTATGGGATACAGAAATCATAATGAAAAAGAAAGGAAAATATGATGATCGGTTTCCGGTAATATCATATAAAGATAGGAATATGAATCAAATCAGGATTGAGGATGTGCATATAATAGACAACCGGTTGGAGTGCACTTATACCGTCGAGGGAGAGTGGGAAAAATATTTTATATCCAAGGATGTTTTTACAGTGGAATACTCTAAAGAAATTGATAACGTTCCCAAAAGTGTGGCTGTTATACCCTTTATATGTAATGTATTACCCCTAATATGGATCTTTGATGCAGAGCTAATCCTGGAGGAGTTAGACAAGGATTTCTTTGAAAGTATGGAAGCGGTCCGGCAGGGATACACAAGGATGTATCCAGCGCTGTCATTTCATGGGAGTGTAAGACCGGACGCAGTGGTTGAAAACCGGAAGAAGCGGAAAAATAATAATGCGGTTTTTTTCAGCGGAGGAGTTGATGCGTATCATACCTTGATTTCGCACCTGGATGAGAAGCCGACTTTGGTAACACTATGGGGAGCCGATATTACCTTTGAAGACCGGCAGGGCTGGGCTTTGGTGAACAAGCATATCGGGAGTATAGCGGGGCAGCATAAGCTGGATTATGTAACAGTCAAAACACCATTTCGCAGATTCTTGGATGAAGGGGCATTAAGTGAATATACAATCCAAAGAACGGGTAACAGCTGGTGGTATGGCCTGCAGCATGGGCTTGGGATTATTGGCCATATGGCTCCAATTGCATACCAGGATCAAATAAATACTGTATATATAGCCTCTTCCTTAACAGCGGAAGACAACACAACCTGTGCCTCAGATCCTACGATTGATAATTTTATTAAGTTCTGCGGTTGTCAGGTGGTTCATGACGGATATGGGTATAGCCGCATGGACAAGATTCACTGCATTGGTGAATACACAGAAAAATCAGGCCTGCCAGTGTATCTAAGGGTATGCTGGGAATCCTCGGGTGGTTCTAACTGTTGCCATTGCGAAAAGTGTTATCGTACAATCCTGTGCCTGATCGCTGATAGAAGTGATCCCCGTGCCTATGGCTTTAACTACAGTGATTCTGAGCTTGTGGATATGATGATGGATTTTAGGATAAAAA
>JARKQP010000903.1 GCA_029974875.1 Mobilitalea sp. | reverse complement strand
GCTTGATGGATATTAGGGCTCCAAAAATAATAATACATGCTTTGGCAGTGAGAGATTATTCGGCAGTTCAAGACGGAGAGGTGAGGAATACTTTGTGTAATCCGATTGACAACAATGGGGCAATGCCGAAAAAGATCCCCTGCAAAATGGGAGATTGTTATTTCCGGAGCTCATAATGGAGGTTTCATATGAAGGTAAGATGGGGCGTCATTGGCGCCGCAGGTATTGCGGACAGGAGGACCATACCGGGGATGATGCTGGCCGGTAATGCGGAATTGGCCGCTGTTATGGAAGTGGATCAGGAGTTGGCTGAAAGGATTAGAGCCAAGTATCATGCAAAAAAGGCTTACAATAATGTAGACGATCTCCTGGCAGATCCGCAGATTGATGCTGTATATATTGCATCTCCGGTGGTATTCCACAAAGAGCACGCAACCAAAGCCGCAAGGGCGAAAAAGCACATTCTCATTGAGAAACCCGTTGCTATGGCTATTGAGGATGGGGAAGAGATAAAAAGGATCTGTGAAAATGAAGGCGTGAAGATTGCCGTAGGCTTTATGATGAGATTCCATGCATACCACCGGAAAATGAAGGAGATTGTGGACAGCGGCAGGCTGGGGAATATCGTATCCTGCAGAGGGCAGCTTACATGCTGGTATCCTGATATGCCCGGGGCATGGAGGCAGCAGATGAGCACATCGGGCGGCGGCGCTCTGATGGACATGGGTGTGCAATGCATAGACCTGATACATTATATTACAGGAGGGAAAGACAACAGGATCGCAGCGATGACAGGTACAAAGACTTTCAAATATGAAGTGGAGGATTCGGCAGCTCTGATATTTGAAATGGACAACGGCGCTTTCGCTTATGTAGATGCTAACTTTAACATACCGGACGCAGCGGCAAGGTGCAGGCTTGAGATTTACGGCACTAAGGGCAGTATGCTGGCGGAAGGTACCATAAGCCAGGTGGAAGGCGGAAAACTGGACGTCGTCCTTTCCGATGATACGCTGGCCTATGACGCAAGCCAGGATAGAGTTGATGTAGCGCCTGTGGATGTAACTGTGGAATTCGGTAATATGTACACAAAGGAAATTGAGTCTTTCAGCAGCGCTATTCTGAATGGAAGTGAAGCAGAAGTGACCATTGACGAGGCGCTGTACGTCCAGAAAATCGTTCAGGCTGCTTATAGATCTTCCGGTAAGAATGAGTTTGTAGTATTAGGAGCTCATGAATAATAATACCCGATTTTACAACGGAGAGATTTTCCGGCAGTCAGCAATGATCAGGGAGAATTTTAAAATAATTGGGGAGGATGTGCCAGTATGGAAGAGGATAAAATGAAAGCACTTATTTTCTATTGTAATGAGCACCCGCCGATGAAGCTGTTAAGCTACTGCGAAATAAAGGCAATAGGAC
>JARKQP010000894.1 GCA_029974875.1 Mobilitalea sp. | reverse complement strand
TTCTGTTTGATTTTAATTCTCGGAGGAATATATTCATAATTACACCCGTGCCTTTCACTTTTTGATGACCTATTCAAAAAGTGAATAGGCCTTAATAAATAGTTTGAAAGTGACTTTCTTTCAAACTTACACCTGTGCCTTTCGATTTTAGGATAAATAAAGGTGGAAAGTGGAGGATATCCGTAATTTAATTTACGGCGTGGATATCCTTCCTGTTATATATGATATAGCCTATGGTAACACATACAGCTATGATAATCAGGCTTATGATAAGGTATAAGGACTCATAGCTGCCGTTATTGATGATATAAGTGATATCAAAATATTTGAAGGGGGACAGGATCCTTTCCGCTTTATTATCAGTATCCGTGATTAGCAATGCGCCGATTAAGTAAAAGCCAAAGACAAATCCAAGGGAAATCGGAAGCACATTTTTAATTTTTTTAAAAAATACGGATACCAGCATCCCGATGGCAATAAATACAATTTGGACAAAAAACATGCTCAGGTTAATCATAAAAAATAATTTCGGATTAAAATCCTCTGTATTTTGTAAAACAGCCATCAGGGTTGATAACCCGATAAATATAATATCCGTTATTACAATTGCTGTCAGGGCAGCGAGGAGCTTTGCGCTGACAATGGAGCTGCGGGATACCGGCTTCACCAGGAGGAAATCCGCTGTGCGCTCCCTGGACTCCTTGGAAAGAATGGAAACGCCAAGGTTCATTGCCTGGATGGCACCGCATAGGAGGATGAAGGTGAATATCATGGAATAAAAGCCCAGTAAAGAAGTAATGTATTCCAGGTTAATTCCCAGCATGGCCCGGATGGCTTCCGGGTAGCCTTCAATCAATTTCTTGAAATCCTCGGCATCTTTTGCCAGACTGGGGTAAATGGACAGGTATAGGGCAGCCAGTGCTAATAAGCTTAAAGACCAGGTAATGATGGACTTTCGGAGGGATTTCACTTCATAAAGGAATATGTTCATAATGCCTAATCCTCCTCTGCTTTTGAGGAGGATTTTTCCTCCTTTACTTTTGAGGAGGATTTTTCCTCCTCCGCTTTTAAGGAGGCTTGGTCCTCCTTCGCATAGTAATGCATAAATATCTCCTCAAGATCCGGCTCCTCGATGGAGATATTCCGAAGCTCAATCTCGCTGATACTCTTCATAATGGTATTAATGTTGCCCTTAAAGATAAAGCTGGCAGTGTTAGCCCTCAGCTCCAGGCGTCCCACACCGTTAATATTTAATTTATCCCTGTCAATTGCTGATTTTGCTTCCAGGGAAAACCTCTTATAGCTGTTCTCCTGGAGAGTGCTCATCCGTTCCAGCTTAATGATCCGGCCTTCTTTGATAAAGGCCACACGGCTGCACATTCTCTGGACCTCACCCAGTATGTGGGAGGAAAAGAAGACAGTAGCACCCTTTTTGTTTTCTGATGCAATAAGGTCAAAGAATTTCTGCTGCATCAACGGATCCAAGCCGCTGGTAGGTTCGTCGAGGATGATTAGCTTGGGCTCGTGAAGCAGCCCCTGTACAATCCCGACCTTCTTTTTATTACCGAAGGAAAGCTCATCGATCTTCTTTTTCAGATCCAGGTCCATAATCCCGGCAAGCTCATGGATCCGCTTCGTACAGTCTTTTTTGTAAAAGCTGGCGGAGTATTTTAGCAGATCTATTACTTTCATATTGTCATAATAGAATACCTCGGAGGGCAGATAGCCAAGCTCCATCCGCACTTCCGGATGGGTGGTGCAGCTTTTGCCAAAGACGGTAGCAGTGCCCTCTGTAGGGTAAATAAGTCCGAGCAGGGTACGTATGGTGGTGGATTTTCCGGCACCGTTGGGGCCGATAAAGCCAAAGATTTCCCCTTGCTCCACATTGAGGTTTACATCGATAATCCCCCTGGATTTCCTGTAATTCTTAGTTAGATTCTTAATTTCTACTACATTCATTTTTACACCCGTGCCTTTCACTTCCTTTGGCGAGTTCTTATAAAAACTTTTCCTTGTATAAATTATTCTTTAATAGCTTTACATAATCATAAAAATCCTTGCATATGGTATCCAGGTCTTCTTTTTGAAGGGGCTTTACAGGGTTTGAAAAGCTTTCTGCAATCCGCAGCAGCATCTTCATGACAAGACCGACATCCACATCATCCTTGAATTTGGAATAGTCCATTCCCTCAAATGCGATTCTGTCACGGAATGTGTCAGTTTGGGACATCCGGGCTTTAATACCGTCCTTAACCTCGCCGTTATTCTCGTAATAGACACTGCCCAAAAAGGACAGCGTAGCAGGATGCTTTTTAATCACGGCTATTTTAATCTCGGTTGTTTGGACGATCCTGTCAAAAAAATCTGTAATGCTGCTGTCAAACTGCCTGTTGATTTCATCCGTGATTAAATTCATACAGTAACCAATCAAGTAAAAGTACAGATCCTTTTTGGTCCTGAAATAATGAAAGACCATCGCCTTTGATATTCCCGCGGCAACAGCGATGTCACTGACCGAGGTTTTCTTATACCCATTGGAGCCAAAGGCTGTCAGGGCTGCATTGATGAGGGTCTCCTGCTTTTCTAAGGGCAAGTTATAGAACTTTTCCAATAGCTTTTACCTCCTTTGCTTTATTAATTTTATCGACCGATTCGGTTTACTGGATCAGTATACTCCCATCGACCGATTCGGTCAATAGGAAATAACATGAATTTTGCATTAAGATTTTAGCAGAGGTACACCCGGTAACCTGCTGAATTAAAAAGGCAGACAAATAGGGCGTGCCGCAGACAGGTGATCGTGGCACGCCCATAAAGGAACCGGTATATTCAATTGGTGTAATCGGTTTACTGGTTTAGTAAATCCAGCAAAACCTTTAATAAAGCATCATTGTGCTCCGGTGTCATGAAGCAGAACCGGATGAATTTATTATCCAGGAAGGGAAAGGTAGAGCAATCGCGGATCATCATGCCCTTCCTAATGGCGGCTTCAAATAAATCCATGGAGGTGATATCCTCACGGAGGATTTTAACCAGGATAAAATTAGCCGTCGGTTCATAATATTTCACGTGCTTACAGGTATTAAGGAGCCCGCAGATGCGCCTGCGCTCCGCAGCAATCAGGGCACGGGTTTCCCTGATGTAATCCTCATCCGTGAACATGATTTCCCCGGCGATGGCCGCCAGGCTGTTGATTGTCCAAGGGTTCTTGCGCTGGTTCATCTCCTTTAACAGGTCTGCATTGCCGCAGATGGCATAGCCGAGGCGCAGCCCCGGGGCAGCGAAGAATTTGGAGATGCCGCGGAGGATGATAATGTTATTATAATAGCCCGTCAACGGAGCCGAGGTGATCTTGCGCACATCCTCTGCAAACTCCACATAGGTCTCGTCCACCATAACGAAGATGCCTTTTTGCTTGCAGATATCCAGTATCCTTCTCATGTCACTGCGGGTGATGGCGGAGGAGGTGGGGTTGTTGGGATTGCATAAAACTAACATATCAACATCGGAGGTTAATTTGGCCTCAAGCTTTCCGATATCCAATAGAAAGGCATTCTCTTCCTCCAACCTGTAATACCGGGTCTGTCCGCCGCCCAAGGAAATTTCGCGCTCATACTCAGAGTAGGTGGGACCGATAATCAGCGCCTTCTTCGGGTGCTTTATCTGGATGAACAAAGAAATCAGCTCAGTGGAGCCATTTCCAACGATGACATTTTCCGGCTCAGTATGGACGTACTCGGCGATCTGCCTGCGAAGGGTAGTGTATTCACGGTCCGGGTAGCTCATAATGGCATCAATCCGCTCCGAGAGGGTTTCCTTCAGCTTTGGCGAAATGCCGAGAGGGTTTACATTTGCTGAAAAGCTTACAATATCCTCCTTACGTATGCCGTATACCTTTTCTATCATCTCTAAATCACTTCCGTGAAAATGATCCGTATGCTTTATCATAGTGCTCCTTTCTTAGCCTGGGCACTCCCGGAAATTCTTTGTAAGCAGATTTGTGGGAGTACTCAACATCCTACTGGATTTTTTTCCATATATGTTTTATAATCATTAAATAAGGGTCAAAGTAAAACAAATAGCAAACGAAATTGGCCCGGATCCATGCCGGAACTTTCATGGCAATTTGTGCGGGAAGGCGCATGGACATAAGTATATAAATATTATAGCTTTTTTTTAATAAATTGCAAATGCTTCATTACACTTGATTTACAGCTTGGTTCGTACGAAAGAGAAGGGTAGGGAAGGGAGATACAAATTGAAGGAAAAAATAGAGCATTTTTCAAAAGGAGATTTTGAATATGAGCTGCCTTTGATCTGTCTATCCGATGAGGAAATCAGGATAAAAGCTGAAGCCGGCAAGAAAAGGGAGGGCAGTTTTACCGTAAGCACCAGTACGGGCAGGGCGATGAGGGGTACGGTCTATTCCACGAACCGGTTCATGAAGATCGGCAATCCGCAGTTTCACGGGGAAGAGAATAGGATCGACTATCATTTTGATGCAACCTTTTTAAAGGAAGGGGAAAGCTTCGATGGGGAATTATGCATTGTCAGTGACTGTGGGGAGGTACTGGTTCCCTTCCTGGCAGAAGTGCAGAATTCCTATTTCATGACCTCCTTGGGAAAAATCAAGGATCTTTTCCAATTTACGAACCTGGCGCGGACGGACTGGTCCGAGGCAAAAAAAGTATTTAAGTCTGAGGATTTTGAGCGGGTTTTCTTAGCCAATGAGGAACGCTACCGGATCGTTTACCGGGGTTTGATGGGGAGTATATCAACCAGCCAGGCTCTGGAGGAGTTCTTAATAACGATCCATAAAAAAGCGGCGATCCGCCTGGAGGTGGATAAAACCGAGATAGAGTACCAAATTTCACAGGAGCAGATATCCGATAAAATTGTATTAACGAAGAATAATTGGGGATTTGCAGAGATTCGTGTGAGTGCAGATGCCCCTTTTATCGTACTGGAGCAAAAGTTTGTGTGGGCAGACCGCTTTATCGGTAATACCCACCAGATCTCTTATACCATAGATCCGGAGCATTTAAAATATGGCATTAACTATGGCAATATTCTGATAAAAACTGCCTACCAGACCCTGAAGGTCTTGGTTGTCTGCAGACACCGCAGGGAAAACAGGAAGGTATCGGACCGGAGGAGATGGCAGAAGCTGGAGCTTGGCCTGGTGGACAATTACTTAAGCTTTAGGCTGAACCGCATCAAGGTTACGGAGTATTTGACAGAAGCGGAGGCCATGGTGGGAAGACTTCCAGGCCCTGAAGTGAACCACAGGAAGGAATTAATGAGGATCCATATGGCGATTGTTTCCGGCAGGCGTAAGCTGGCGGAGGAGCTTTTGGTGGATCTGTCGGCAGTGGATGGGGTATTAAAGAAAAAGGATGGCTTTGAGTATTGCTGCTATCTTTATTTAGAGGCGCTGTATAAGAGGGAAGAGGAGACCACCCTCATGGCAGCCCGTACCATCTGCAGCTTTTATGAACGCAGCCGTAGTGACTGGCGGCTGTTATGGCTGCTGCTGCAGCTGGACAAGAAATATGAGAAAAACAGGAGTGAGAAGCTCCAGGACATTAAGGAGCAGTTTGAGCTGGGCTGCCGCAGCCCCATCCTCTATTACGAAGCAGTGTGCATTGTGAATGAGGATGCCTATTTACTGAGGGAATTAAGTGACTTTAAGGTCCAGATCCTTAATTTCGGAATTAAAAACTGGATCCTGTCAAAGGAAGCAGCACAGCAGTACATTTACCTCGCCGGTAAGAGAAAGACCTTCCACCCGGTTATCTATAGCGGGCTGTGCAGGCTGTATGATGAGTATGGGACCGCGGAAATCCTGGCTGCCATCTGCAGCACGCTGATCAAAGGGATGAAAAAATCCGAGAAGTATTTTGAATGGTACCGGCAGGGAGTGGAGGCACATCTGCGTATCACGGAGCTGTATGAATATTATATGTATTCTGTGCCGGATAAGGTGGGCATTACCCTTGCGCAGCCGGTTCTGCTGTATTTTATCTATAATAGCAGCTTAAGTGACAGAAAAAAGGCATTCTTATATGCAAGCGTCATACGGAATAAGGATAAATTCGAATCCATTTACCGGTCATATTATAAGCGGATGGAAATATTCGCGGAGAAGATGCTTGCAGGGCATTATATCAGCCGGGATTTGGCTGTATTATATAAGGAATTTTTTAATAAAAGCACCTTAGGTGAAGAGGTCTTAAAAAACCTGCCCTATGTCATGTTCCGGAATGAGCTGGAGTGCAGGAATCCAGGCATAACCGGCGTGGTTGTAGTGCATAAGGAGACAGGGGAGGAAGAGGCTGCTGCACTGGTCCAGGGGAGGACACAGCTTGATTTATACACCAATAACCTGGAGGTGTTACTGGTAGATAGCCTGGGAAACAGGTATGCCCAGTCCATTGACTATACCCTTACCCCCTACCTTAACCCGGAGGATTATGAAAACCGCTGCAGCGAGTATAGCGACCATCCCATGCTGCTCCTGCATTTATTTGACCGGTATGAAAGCTACCGGATTGTAAGTGATAAAGCAATTGCCCTCAGGAAAAAGGTATTGGGCATCGAGGGGCTGGCACCCAGGTATGCCACCCTCTGCCGTCAGACCCTCATTGAGTATTATTATGAGAATTATGATGATGAGCTCTTGGAGCAATATTTGGCAAAGCTGGATCTTTACCAGGTTCCTTCTGCCGAGCGTACCAAATATATTGAAATCATGGTGATCCGCGCCCTATATGACCAGGCTCTTAAGGCTTTGGAGGCTTACGGTGTGGAGGGAATATCCATTAACCGGCTCGTTAAGCTGTGCTCCGGCTGGATGTTCCGGAAAGAGGCGGCCACGAAGAACGATTTTATGGTCAGCTTATGCCACCACGTATTTACCAATAAAAAGTATGATGAAGCGATCCTCAGCTATCTGGTGGAGTTTTATGAAGGCACGACGTGGGAGATGTTCGCCCTGTGGAAGGCGGCAAAGCAATTTGACCTGGATACCCACAGGCTGGAGGAACGGCTGCTGAACCAGATGCTGTTTACCGAAAGCCATGTGGAGGAGAGCTTCCTGGTATTTTATGAGTATTACAGGGAGGTTACAAACCATACGCTGGTCCGGGCCTTCCTAACCTATCATGCCTATAAATACCTTGTCCATAATTATGTGGTGGACCAGGAGCTGCTGCCGATTATGAAAAGGGAATTATACTATGATGAGAATGATATCTGCTTACTGGCCTGGCTGAAGTATAACGCGGGCAAAAGACTTACGGAGCAGGATCTGGTGTTCGTTGAATATAATATTGGAAGGCTGGTGCGCAAGGGCATCGTGCTGCCCTTGTTCCTGGAATACAGGGAGCTTGTGACCCTGCCGGAGCGCCTGACTGACAAATGCTTTATTACATATCTCTCGGATCCGAAAAAGCAGATATATATCCATTACAGGCTGGGAAAGAGCCAGGAGTATATTACCGAGCGGATGCCCAATATTATATTGGGAATCCATAGTAAGGAAATGATATTCTTCTACCATGAGGAGCTTGAGTATTATATTTCGGAGGAATCCTCAGAGGCTACAGACCTGACGGAGAGCTTCCATATCCGGTACGAAGATGATGGAATGCTGGAAGGAATGCAGGGCCAAGCGTTGAAAGAAATGCATTTTCAAATGCCAAAGGACAAACATTTTCAGCCGGAGGATGGGGATTCGAATTATGGCCGGATAAACAGGATGCTTAGGGTAAGGGAGCTGGAGGATGATACTGCACTCCTGGAGCTGATGGAGCATTATATAAAACAGGAGCTGATGATTGATGCTTGCTTTTATCCCATTGAATGAAAAGGGATTTGGGCTGTGAGGTGACTCCAGGTGCAGATATATCCACCCGGGCTTGCCTTTAACATCCCATGATTTCCAAGTGCATGCAATCACGGGAGGCCCGGTCTGCGCCCAGGTGGATCTATCTGCACCCAGAGTCACCGCGTTAGTGTTTCGTATGAAAAAGGCCTTTGTTGGGCGAATTACTGGATAGGAGAAACGTATGGATATACCAAGGAAAGTAATTGTTGGGTATGATTTATGTGATGATTTTACACAGATCAGCTGCTACAGCTATAAGACGCAGGAGCCTGTGCCGATTGGACCTTGGGATATGGGGGCAGGTTCTGTGGAGCTGGGCACGGCAAAAGGGAAGGATGGCAGGATACCGACTGTCCTGTGCGTGAAAACCGATACGAAGCAATGGCTTTTTGGTGAGGAAGCGATGGCGTGCGCCGCGGGTGGGGCGGGGGTATTGGTAGAGCAGCTCCTTGAAAAGGTCCGTAGGAATGAGACGGTTGAATTATTGGAGACACGGTTTCCTGCTGTTTCCTTATTAGAGAAATTCCTCCGGAAATCACTGGCCCTGATACGGAACCATTTTCCCACGGATCCTATTACAAGGCTGGTGGTCACGGTTCCTGATTCGGAGCCGGAATTTGTGGGGCGGATTTATGAAGCCCTGTCCCAGCTGGGGCTTGAAAAGGACAGGGCTCTGGTAATCAGCCATGCCGGTGCATATTTATATTATGCCCTGTACCAGGACAGAGCCTTATGGATGAATGATGTCGGACTGTTTGAATTCAATAAGGAGGGGCTGAGCTATTACCAGATACAGATTAACCGGAGAGCAAAGCCGATGGTGGCAGGGCTTTTAAAAACTGATCTTACAGGGGAAATGGATTATGGGGTATTAGCAAAGAAGGAGATAAACCTGGCGTATCTTTTTGAGAATACGGCAAATATGGTTTTACATAAACAATTGGTGACGACCCTATATTTTACCGGTGAAGGCTTTGAGGGCAGCTGGGCTGCGGAGGCCGTCAAAGGTCTGTGCGTTGGACGCAGGGGCTTTATGGGGCAGAATTTATTTACCCTGGGAGCCTGCTTTGCAGCAAAGGAATTGTCAGGAGATGGTAAGCTTACGGACATCCTGCTGCTAAATGATGATATGGTGACGACCTCCATATCAATACGCGTGTACTGTGATACGAAATATGTTGATTTCCCGCTGCTGGAGGCAGGGGAAATATGGTATGAGGCAACAAAGGAGCTGGAGGTCATTCCGGAGGGCGAAGCCATGCTGGAGCTTGGCCTGAAAGATATTAGGTCAGGGGAGGCCATCAGACAAAGGCTGCGGCTGGAGGGGTGGCCTGGGAGGATGGACCGGACAACGAGGCTTGGCCTTGAGCTGTGCTGCAGCAGCAGGGAGCTTGCGGTGCTGAAGGTAAGGGATCTTGGCTTCGGGGAGCTGTTTTCGGGCACAGGGAAAGAGATAGTATTTACAATACAAATCTGATAATTCACGGGTTGATGACAGAATGGAGGAGGAATCCTCCCAAAAGGAGAATTAGGATGGGTAAGCTGATTTTATGCAGCGGAGCGCGGACAACAAGACCATATGGATTTCCCTCAAGTGGTATACGGATTTATTCGATTGAGGAGCTCTGTTATTACCTCTACCATAATGTATACATGATAGAGGAGGACATGCTTAGCGAGGATCTCTTTAATTGGATTGGGACGGAGCTGAAGCTGGAGGAACGTGCGGAAAAGCTAAGGCTGTTAAAGCGGCAGAAGGCAGACATTAAAACACTTATAACAGTGATCCTGTGCAGTGCGGATTATTATACGGAGGAAGAGATCAAGAAGGTCCTGAAGGTCCTCGATGCAGTGACAGGCATGCCGGCGATTAAGAGGTACTTAATCAAAGCCAACCATTATTTGAAAAATGGGCAGTATATGGAGGCCACGGCAGAATATGAACGCATCATTGCTTCAAAGGCTGCGGCAGAATTGACGCCGGAGGAGTATGGTGACGTATACCATAACCTGGCGGTTGCAAAGCTCCATATAACTGGATTAAAGGAAGCTTCAAAATTGTTCTGCTACGCCTATGAACGCAATAACCGGGAAGAAAGCCTGACCCAGTATCTATATACCCGGATTCTGGGCAATGGTGATAGCTGCGGGAATATCCTATCAGAATACCGGATCAGTGAGGACATGAACCTGCCGGCTGGTGAAGGCCTGGAACAGCAAGCCCGCGATTTCCAAAAGGAAGCCGGTTTCCTCAGGCAGAAGGAGCAGGAAATACAGGCTTCGGAGCAGCTGCAGCGGCTGGAGGAGCTAAAGCGGAAGAGGGACCAGGGTGAGCTGGAGGAATTTTACCACGAGGTTGACCAGATGCTGGAGGCCTGGAAAAGTAAAATCAGACAAATGTAAAATTAAATTCAACCTATCCTTCCCACTTATGTTTCTGCTGCCTGCGGCAGCATGTTGGGAAGGATAGAGGTAAGGGAAGGTAAGAAGATGGGTTTTTTTGGCCGGTTTCGTAAAAAGAAAAATGAGGATATCCTGGAGGAAGAGCTTGACCTTTCAGCTTTAAAGCCGGATGAAGAAAGTGGACAGAAAATGTCCGCTGAACAAACAGCATCTAATAAGGGAAGTAAGGAAATAAAAAAGCCGATACGGCTTGGCACCGGAACGGAGCGCCTTAGCTATATCAGGGATAATTGTGAAATTATCCTGGAAGCTGAGCAGCAGATGCAGGAAGCAAAGGTGGAATACCAGGCGGTTACCTCCTATCTGACCGATATACAGAAGATAGACTTAATTCCTCTGGAGGAAAGGGGCATACTTGAAGAGGCCGCAAGGAATATATACAATCTGACGAAGGAGCGCAATAAGCTCCAGAACCGGAATTCCATTCTGTCCGATCCCCAGTACCGGCTCTTTGAACGCTATGAATTACAGATACCAAAGGAGCTTCCAACCATCAAAGAGAGTGAGGGCTACCAGACAGCCATCGAGCAGGACCTGGCCCACCTGGAGGAGGAAAGGCAGTCCTTGGATTTAGAGCAGAGGGATATCCTGAGTAAGCAGGCATTTTTGAAAGGAATTAGTATCACCACAAGCATAATTATCCTGGTATTGTTCCTGGTCTTTGCTGTCCTGTCAGGCAGCACAAGGGGAACCTTTACCCTGCCCTTCCTTCTGACGGTTCTGATGGGAATGGCTTTGGCACTTTATATCATTTTGGAGGCCAGAAAAAATGTGGCGGGCATGGCGATGCTCCAGCTAAAGCAGAACCGGCTGATCATGCTGGTTAACAAGGTCAAGATTAAAGCGGTAAATAACCGTAACTACATTGAATACAACTATAATAAATATAGCGTTGAAAATAGTGGCCAGCTAAAGACCTTCTGGGAGGAGTATGTACGTTTAAAGGATGAATCCAGAAGGTATCGGACGAATACGGAATTGATTGAGTTCTACAACAATGAGCTGATCCGCCAGCTGCAGCAATCCGGCATTAAGGATGCGGAAATCTGGATCTTCCAGCCCTCAGCCATCATAGATAATAAGGAGATGGTGGAAGTGCGCCATAGGCTGAATGTGCGCAGGAAAAAGCTCAGGGAACGGATTGATATCAACTCAAAGCAGAAGGAAGAGGCATATGGCTCCATAGAATCGACGATGAGAACCTATCCGGACTGCAGGGCAGAGGCGGAAAAGCTGTTGCGGAGATATCATATCCCGCTGGAGCCTTAGTTATACTGGACCAAACGTAAGAAGGAAAATACAAATAGAACCAGATACCTGGAAGTTTAGTTTATCAGGATATCTGGTTTTTTGTTTAAATGCCGAGCAAGTGTAATAAGAAAATTAATGTTATACAGTATTGAGATCCCTGGTATTGATAAATTCCAGCAAAAGAACTCCCAGGGCAGGAATTACCTCCTCAACTATGAGGGTTCCGTTACTGCTGTAGGATTGGTAGGAAATCCTGGGCTTGCTGTTTTCAATGAGATAGGCGGAGATTTCCTGGTTCAGGCGCTCAGGGTAGTCAATGCCTGCCCAAAGGTCAAAGGCAGAGCCATACTGGCGGTTCACCTCCTGCTTTTTTACATAGTAGGAGCCCTCCGGAAGGGTGACGACCAGCTTTAACCCGATATCATCCGTTTTTTCATAAATATTATACCGTGACCGGTAATCCATGCCGGAGGGGTCACCCTGGGCATACATGCCGTCAAATTCCGGCAGGTTATAGATCAGCAGCTGGTAATGGCTGATCTTTTGGGCAAAAATATAGTTATCGCCAATGGACAGGATGGTGTTCCCGAGGCTGTTAAAAAGCTGCATTGCATTATATGCGGCTTTTTTCAGTCCATGGTATTCCATCAGGCCCGGAGCACCGGGAAACAGGACACTGTCAGAAAAGAATTCCTCATGGATATCGCTTAGTGCGGAATAAGAGATACCGTTGGTTAAATCTAGGGTGCGTATTAAGGACTGGATGATATAAGGTCCCATAAAACAGGTATCCCGGATGAAATCCTTCGGAAGATAATTTAAGTTCCATTCGGTAACAATTACATCCAGGGACCGGAAACCATTCCTGTTCATGATCTGATGGGTTTTCTTTAAATCCTCCTGTGCTTTTGTGGAAATTCCCTGGTAGACAAATTGGAAGGTATCCATACCCGGGATTAGGAAGGCCCGTGTTTTATCTGATATGGCGCAGTCGTACAGGTGCATAGAAACATAAGCAGGAAAGATATGGTTGGCATAGCAAAACTGGAAAAAGGCCTCATACCAGGGATATCCGCTAATTGTTGAGAAATTAGGGGTTCCCAGCCTCAGCTCTGGGTCCACCTTGGTAAAGGCCTCATAGGTGGACTTATAGAACAGGAAGAACTTTTCCTGTGATTCATACCAATATCCGTTCTTAATATCCAGGTCAGGAGCAGTCCAAAAATCAAAATACCAGGAGCGTACTTCCGGCAAACCATAGCGGTCAATCAGATGCCTTAAAAAATCCTCGATAAAATGGTTCCAGCGGTCCAAGGATTTGGGAAAGCTTACATTTGGATGGAACTGCCAGCCGGCATATTGCTTTTTTGAAGCCAGATCCCTGGGCATGAAGCCAATTTCAGGAAAGGGTTTGATATCCAGGGACAGCAAAAAATCAAAAATAGTATCAATGGCCTGCCAGTTAATCAATGGCGGCATGTTTTCACGTTCATAATAAACAAACAGGTTATCGGAAAAAATATCGCGGAGCTTCAGATAATCAAACCCCAGATCCTTCTTTGCCTCTTTAATCTGCGCCTGGACCTCACTCCGGAGGCAGGTATAGGCGCAGCCCAGGGCAAGGATTTTTTTTTGTGCATTTTTCCGGGGAGCCTTTGAAAGCTCCGGGACATCAAGGTGCAGGTTCTGTGTTGCCTTTGCTACCCTTTGCAAAGGGTTGGTATTGGAGCCAAGGTAGGACCAGAGGTAGGAGAAGATATTGGACTTTTTTGTTTCCTCCATGCCTGCGGCAGGAAGCTGTCCTCCTTCTGGCTGCTGGTGGATTTTCCTAAACTCGGTAGGTGGCATGTGGTATTGCTTGCGGAAGGCGGTGGAGTAGGTTTTATGGTTGTTAAAGCCATGGTCAATGGCAATATCCAGGATACTGTCCTCCGTGTTGGCTAATCTGGTGATGGAACGGTTGATCCTAAAGGTTGTCAGATAATCCACGAAGCTTACATGAAAATGCTTCTTAAAAAAGGCTGAAAAATACTGTGGGTGGATCCCCAGATGCCCTGCGATATTATCAACAGAGATCTTATGCATGTAATTATCGTTAATATAGGTTAAAATCCCAATCACCCTGTCCTGGGTATAAGAGGCATTGTCCACCGGTTCATTCTGCAGGATCCCGAAATTCTCAAAAATAATGGAAATGATATCTGCAACCGTAGAAAGCTGCTTTAGCCGGTTGCAGGTATCATTTTTCATGGATTGAAAAACAAGGGAGGCAAATTCCTCCCGGAGACTGCAATAGACCGGATCGTTATTATTATCGGAGATATGCCGGCGTTTCAGGGACAGCCTTACGGCATCCGGGCAGTATTGCTTGATAAAGCTGTAATCGATGAGAAGGGAAAGGACATGTGCCCCCTCCGTGGCGGTCACTACAAAATGGGATTCAAAGGGCGGAAAAAAATAAAAGTCATGCTCATTCAAGTGCCTTGTACGGTTGTTATAATGGATATCCAGCGTGCCGCATAGCACAAAGGAAATATTAAAGGCGGGAGTAATCTGCAGCTCAGGCGAAAAATGCTCAATAATCTTCTGCTCGAAGGGTAGGCCCGAGTTATTCCTTATGTATCCTATATTCATATGTGCACCTCTCATTCTGGACAACTTACAGGGACAATTTCTGATAGCTTACATTACAGGAAGTAAAACATCTTCCTGTAATTGCGATGGACGGCGCAAGAACAGCGCCTTTTATCAGAAGCTTGGAATGCAACTTCTAATAACTTATATTATTGAATCAAAACCATGATTCAATAATCGAGATGCACGGCGCAAAAAACAGCGCCTTTTATCAGAAGTTTGAAAAGCAACTTCTGATAACTTATAATACAGGAAATTATATCAGAAATCCGCTGGGATTGAAAGAGAAAAAATATAAGTCCTGTATTATAACATCGGATGCCAAAAACAGTCCTGTATTATAAGGTGATAAAATCAAGGTTAGCAAAAATGGTTATAAAAAGAAAGCAAGCATATTAGCTTACTGGACTATTGTTTTATAGATACGTGGTAAAATGTACATAAATAATTTACAAAAAAGATTGGTTTATGGTTAATATCGACAAAGTGACGACAACCCAATCCTTGAATCTTTGGATAATGGACATCCTAATTCAAGCACTACCGTAGTAAATCAGGGAGAATTCATATGGAAAAAGAATTGATTTTTGAAGCCAGAAAACTAACAAAGCATTTCGGACCCACAGTCGCACTGAATGAGGTTGATTTTAAGGTGTACCGTGGACAGATTACGGGACTCATCGGGGAAAATGGTTCCGGTAAATCTACAATCACGTCGATTGCGGCAGGAATGCAGCCGGCCACAAGCGGGGAGATGTTCTACCGGGGGCAGCCCCATAAGCCGGCGACAATGATTGAAGGGCAGAAGGCCGGAATCGGAATGATCGTGCAGGAGCAGGGAACCATATCCGGTATTTCAATCGCACAGAATATATTCCTCGGCCAGGAGAATAGGTTCCGCCGTGCCGGAGTAATCAGCAAAAAGAAGATGAATGCAGAGGCGAAGAAGGCTCTGGAGGATATCGGGGTAAAGGGAATTGACCCGTCATTGCCCATCGACGTGCTGAACATGCAGGAGCGTAAGCTGGTGGAGATCGCTAAGGTGGTCTATGGCAAGCCGGAGATGATCGTAGTCGATGAGACGACGACAGCCCTGTCACAGACGGGCCGTGAGATCATCTATGGCATTATGAAAAAGATGAAGGATGAAAATAAGGCAGTTGTGTTCATCTCCCATGACCTGGAGGAATTGATGGAGACCTGCGATACGCTGACAGTACTGCGTGACGGCAGCCTGATCGCCACCCTGCCAAAGGACGAGATGCAGGAGGACGCGATCAAGCGCCATATGGTCGGCCGGGAAATGAAGGGCGATTATTACAGAAGCGACTATGGTACAGAGGTAAGCAAGGAAATAGTACTTACGGTGGACAATGTGACCTCCGGTACGGGAATGCTGATGAACTTCAGCATGAAGGTACATAAGGGCGAGATCCTGGGAATTGGCGGCCTGTCACACTGCGGCATGCATGAGCTTGGAAGGGTTTTGTTCGGCGAGGAAAAGCTCCTGGAGGGCTCCGTAACCTACCTTCCCACGGGAGATCAAATCACCTCCGCAAGAAATGCGCTGCTCCTTGGCTTTGGCTATGTATCAAAGGACAGGGACAGGGAAGCCCTGGTCCTGACAGGAAGCATCAAGGATAACATCCTGTCAGCCGGATTAGATAAGCTGAAAAAAGGACCCTTCCTGCCTCCGGGGGACGCAAAGTCCTACGTGCAGAAGCAGGTGGTGGACTTAAGCGTCAAATGTGCATCTGTAGAACAGGATGTCCAGTACCTCTCCGGCGGAAATAAGCAGAAGGTTGTATTTGGTAAATGGGTTGGCCGTGACTGTGACGTGCTGGTCCTGGACTGCCCTACCCGTGGAGTTGACATCGGCGTAAAGGCAGCCATGTACCAATTAATCTATAAAATGAAGCAGCAGGGTAAGACAATTGTCATGATTTCAGAAGAGCTTCCTGAGCTGATCGGCATGTGCGACAGGCTCCTGATCTTAAGGGATGGGGAACTATCGGGAGAATTCATGCGTGACGTAGATTTAAATGAAAACATGATTATCGATGTCATGATATAGGAAGCAGAGTGTGCAAAAGGTTGAAAAAACCGTTTCAACCTTTTTATTAAGGCCTATTCATTTTTTTGGATAGGTCAAAAAATGAAAGGCACGGGAATATAGAATGGAAAAAACGATTACAAACGGAAAAGATAAAGTAAAATCACCCTCCCGGATCAACACCAGGCAGATCGGTAATATGGCTCCATATATTGGGCTGGTCCTGGTGATCATCATCTTCGGTGTCCTGACCGGGGGAAGGCTTCTGACGGTTGCCAACTTAAAGGCCATGAGCAATGATGCGGTGACCACGGGCATCGTAACCATTGGTGCCGTATTCGTCTTTGGCGCGGGATACTTTGACATATCCCTGGGCGGAAGCATCGGCTTTGCCGCAGTCCTGGGTGGGCTGACGGCCATATCCACGGGAAGCCTGCTGGTTGCATTTGTTGTAATATTGGTGGTATCCATTGTTTTAGCGGTTTTAAAGGGGCTGGTGGCAGCATATATCAAGGTTCCATATTTCATATTTACCATCGTGCTGGCATCCGTATTCTCCTCCATTGTATTAGTAATACTGGGGAATGAAAGCTCCATCTTTTTAAAGAATGCGGTGAAGGAGATCCCCTCCTTTAATTTCACCCAGATGTCCATCATCAACACGGTAACGCTGTTTGGCTTTTTTATCTTCGGCCTTATCCTGTTTAACTATACCACCTTGGGAATTAAGGTGAAAATGATGGGCGGTAACCCCAGGGCTGCGGTACAAAGCGGTATCGACACGAAGAAGACTACCATGAAGCTGTTCTTAGTATCAGCCCTTGGAGTAGCGCTTGCGGCCTTCATTATCCTGATCCGGACCAGAAGCGTGGGCGGCACTACGGCAGGCTCCATGGGTAATGACGTCATGGTTGCCCTGGTAGTAGGAGGAATGCCCCTGTCCGGAGGTCCCCGTTCTAAAATCAGCCCAGGTATTGTAGGGGCTGCTACGGTTACCATATTAAACAGCGGCCTTGCCATTATGGGGCTGACCACTGGTGAGATCCAGATTTGCAGGGGTCTTGTATTTATAGCGGTTGTCCTGGTATCCAGTTTAAGCTATCGCGGAAAACTGTTGCCTAGATAATAGAAACGTACAGGCTTTCCACTCCTGGGATGATAGCCAGGAACCGGAGGCGTGGTTACAAAAACATTTAAGGAGGATAAAGTATTATGAAAAAGAAATTGATCGCAATGCTGGTATGCATTGGACTAGTGGCTTCTCTGTTTGCCGGCTGTAAGTCTTCTTCCAATGAGGGACAAACAGGAAACACAGAACCGACAAAAGGAGCTTCACAGGATGCGGCAGAGCCCACAGATGAGGCACAGGGGGAGACACCTGCAATTGCCCTCGACGGAACCTGGCCCGAAGAACATGTTAAAATTGCTGTAGAATGCTTTGATACAACAGATGAGCAGTTCCTGGCGCTTCAGTCCTATTTTGAGTATCTTACTGATTATTATAACATTTCCTTTATTTATTCAGAAAGCATCGCTTCTGCAGAGGATGAATTAAGCTTTATTGACTCCAGTGCAGCTGCCGGCTGCAAGGCCTTGATCGCTTACTATAACGTGACCAAGGAAGAAGCAGTAAAGGCATGCATCGAAAATGGCATGTACTATTGGAGTGCAGACGCAGGTCTTGCAGAAGTATTCAAGGATGATGAACATTATCTTGGCGGATATTCCTTCCTGAAGGCAGGGGATGACAGCAGCCATAATGGTGACTACTTAGGCGGTTACGAGATGGGTTATTCACTGGCAAAACAGGGCGCAAAGCACATCTTATATTGTAACGGTGGTGTGAGCCTTGGTATCCAGATGTTCATCGACAGGCAGCAGGGCTTCTTTGACGGTGTAGCAGCAGCCCAGGCAGAAGGCAGCACAGCAGTATTTGACCAGAAGGCAGACGTTATCGAGGGATGGCCTGGAACAGATGCATTTGCAGCAGCCCAGACAGCAGCCCTTGATAAGGATTATGATGCAATCGGTGTTTCCTTCAGTGCAGCAGTATGGTTCCAGCCGATCGCTACCGTTGGAAAGACAGGCCAGATTAAGCTTGCAACCATCGGCGGAGTTACCGATACCTTCTATGATGCATTCCAGACAGGCCAGATGGCTTGTGCAGTATATGACTGTGAAGAGGTTGTATTTGGTAACAGCATCGTTACAATCCTGAATGCTGTAACAGGAAACATTGATATTGCAAGAGGCAATGGCGTTCCTGCTGCAATCTATGTAAACCGTTGGACGGTGGCAGATGCAGATTCCTTTACCGCAATTTATAACTATCATGACGAAGGCAAGTTCTTTGTAACACCAGAAGATATGGCACAGTGCTTCCCGGCTTTCAATCCAGAGGCATCCTACCAGACAGTTTATGATTTATATTCAGCATTAGATCTTGAGACAGCATTAGCAAAAATTAAATAATCAATTTGTTTTAACCTAGTCTATCCAAAAAAATGAGGGTAAGTTCATGAGCAGAAAAATTACAAAAATAAGCAAAAATATAATATTCAGCCTTGCCATACCGGCAGTAACCTATGTCTTCTTCCGGGTGCTCTGTGAAGCTACAGGCCACCCTGGCTTTGGCGTTGGTTCTGACCTGCAGACGATCATCTATACCTCGGTATATTCAGGATTGATTGCCCTTGCAATGTTTTTGAACCTGACCTCGGGAAGGCTGGACTTTAGTATCGGTTCAACCCTGGTATTAGCCACCATCCTGGGCGGGAATATCGCAAAGGAGCTGCGTTGCTCAGGAATCGTATTTCTATTGATAACCCTGGCAATCGGTGCGGTCATCGGCTTGGTTTCCGGCCTTGTCTATGTCATCCTAGGCCTGCCGCCAATGGTAGTGTCCCTGGGACTGGCTATGATTTATGAAGCAATCGGATTTATTTTTAACAAGGCAAAGGGTGTAAAGCTGATCGGTAAGAGCGATCTTCTGATCTATGCGAGGTCTCCTGAGAACATAATCCTAATCATTATCGTTCTGGCGATCCTGGTATTCTTAATGGAATATACCAGATTCGGATACAACCGGAATGCCCTGGTAAGCGGACAGAAAATTGCCGTGGATGTAGGTATTAACGAGAAGAAGAATGCGGTACTCTGCTATGTGCTTGCAGGCGCTATGCTTGGAATTGCGGGCTGCGTCTACCTCAGCAAATATGGCATGATGACGCCGGAAACCGGTCTGTCAAGCTCCTCCTACTTCATGAGCGCCTTCCTTCCGATCTTTATCGCAGGAGCCATTGGAAGATATTCCAGCGCACCTATCGCAGTGTTCATCGGTGCAGTGACCCAGGCGTTTTTGACTTCTGGCTTTGCAAGGATGGGAATGTCCAACTCTGCGCAGGCCATTGTAAACAACATAATTGTATTAGTGTTCCTGATCTACTCCTCGAACAGCTACATCTTCCTGGAGCAAAGGATGTTTAAAGAAAAGCTGGAAGCAGCAAAGGCGGCCCGCATGAAAAGGCAGGCCAAGTAAATATTATAGTAAACCTTACCCTGTAACAAAAGAACCTTAACGATCATTTGGCCGTCAGGCCACTTAACTTAAGCAGGCAGGCTGTTGCGCTGGATTGTGCAGCGGTCTGCCTGTAATAAAGAGGACGGGCAGGGCACTAATAATTTAGATGATAGAAATGCTGCTGATAGAAAGGGAGTTAAAGAGATGAAGGACTGGCTGGAAAAAATACATATTGATGTGGAAGGAATGCAATATCCCATTGGAATTGACCAAAGGGCACCTGTATTCCACTATAGGGCAGAAGCAAAAACTGGCGGAAAATCTATCTCAGCATATCAGATTCAAGTCACAGGGGAAGACGGTCAGATAGCTTGGGATTCCGGCAGGACAGAGACGGATGGAACGCCCTACATTGTTTATGCAGGAGAAGACCTCAAGGCAAAGACATTATACTCCGTAAAGCTGAAGCTCTGGGATGAGCTTGGGAATGGATCAGGCTTTAGTGAACCCTGCAGCTTTGAGACTGGCTTCTTTGATATGCAGTGGCAGGCAGAGTGGATTGAGCCTGTGCAGGAGGATGCCTCCCCAGAAAAGGAGTTAGGTTTTTTAGAGATGTTGATTCCCACGCCGGAGTTTCGCGGTGGGGATGCCAGGCTAAAGGAATGTAAGAATTTAAGAAGGAAATTCCAGGCGGCAGACGGAATTAAAAAGGCAAGGCTTTATGCTTCGGCCCATGGGATATACCAGCTGTATATCAATGGAAGGGAAGTATCCAACCGGAGGCTTGCACCGGAAACGGCCAGCCATGAGCATATATTATATTACCAGACCTATGATGTTACGGGGCTGCTGGATCAGGGAGAAAATGTGGTCGGAGCCATATTGGCGGACGGCTGGTGGATCGGCAGGATGGGACTGGCAGGGGACAGCTGTAATTATGGCAAGCGCCTCGGATTTATCATGCAGCTGGAGCTGGAATATACTGACGGAAGAAGGGATATGATCTGTTCTGACGGGAAGTTTAAAAGTGAAGGATCCCATATCCGTTATTCAGATTTATTTATAGGCGAAAAACAGGATTTAAATCAGGATTACCAGGAATGGAAGCTGGCAGGCTTCGATGCTTCCGGTTGGGAAAATTGCCTTGCGGTAGAGGCCGGTAAGAAGATCCTGACGGGTCAAGGCATTGATCCTATCGTGGTACAAAAGGAAATAGCAGCGAAAAAAATATTCTATACTCCAAGCCGTGAGCTGGTGGTCGATTTTGGACAGGTCATGGCGGGAGTTGGCAGATTTGAGATAGAGGCGGCCAAGGGTACGGAGGTGACCTTTGAGCACAGCGAGGTATTAGATAAAAACGGGAACTTTAAGAATAATATCATTGGAAGGAACAAGGACCAGAAGGACGTGCTGGTATGCAGGGAGGGGCACCAGGTATTTGAGCCCCTATTCACCTACCATGGGTTCCGTTATGTGAGGATCACAGGAATCAACAAAAAGCAGTTAATCAACGCGAAGGCTCTGGTCATGGGTACAGCTCTCCAAAAGATCGGTTCCTTCACCTGCTCCGATGAACGTTTAAACAAGCTCCAGCACAATATTGAGTGGAGTACCATCAGCAATATGTTCTCCGTGCCCACGGATTGCCCCCAAAGAGAAAAGCTTGGCTGGACCGGAGATATCCAGGTCTATGCGAAAACGGGCAGCTTTAACTATGGCTTAAAGAATTTTCTGGAGGGCTGGATGAAGAATGTCCGGGCTGACCAGAGTAAGGACGGGGAGATCCCCGTCGTTGTGCCGAACCTTCCGAAGCAGGAGCGCACCCAGCGGGTCATGAGCGGGGATAATTCCTCCGCAGCCTGGGGGGATGCCTGTGTGCTGGTTCCCTATGCCCTATACCTGCATTATGGTGACGTCCAGGTACTGCGTGATAATTTTGCATGCATGCAGCGTTGGCTCCAATATGTGAAGAAGTCCGCAGGCCGGAAGCCGGAGGGTTATGAGGGATTTACAGCAGCGCAGAAGGAGCGCAGCCCGTATCTTTGGACGAAGCAGTACCATTTTGGGGATTGGTTAATTCCAAGCCTGCGGGCGCTACCGGACGGGGTTATGAGGGGGACGAAGGAGACGGCGGCGGTTGTAGGAAGCTGTTATTATGCAATTACCGTAGCCCATTTTATCAAGGTGTGCGAAGCCCTTGCGGAAAGCAAGCTGGCAGCAGAGCACCGGAGTCTGCTGAAGAATATTAAAAAGGCTGTCCGGGAAGAGTTTGTTGCAGAGGACGGAACCGTGAACAACAGCGCACTCCAGGGTCTATATGTTATTGTATTGGCTTCCGGGGTTGTGGAAGGAGATTTAAAGCAGAGGGTATTGCAGAAGCTGGTTACCTTAATTAAGGATAACGATTACTGTCTGGATACAGGCTTTGCAAGCATACCTTTCCTGCTGGATGTGTTATATGACAACGGGTATCCTGAGGTGGCATACCGGCTGCTCTTCCAGACAAAGGCGCCCTCCTGGCTGTATATGGTACAGAACGGGGCTACCTCCATGTGGGAGAACTGGCTGGCGGTCCTGGAGGATGGGACGCCCACGGATTCCTCCTATAACCATTACGCCTTTGGCTGCGTAGGTGATTTCATCTACCGCCATATCGGAGGCATCCAGGTTGCGGAGCCGGGATATAGAAAGATATTATTTAGCCCGGATCTGGGCTGTGGATTGACAGAGAGCAGGTGTGAGGTTATGTCACCCTATGGCAGGGTAGCCCTGCACTGGAAGCTGGAGGAGAATAATTGCAGGCTGAGCGGCGAGGTGCCCGTAGGATGCAGCGCCACTTTGTGCGTAAACCAAAAAGAGCTTGAACTTTCCAGCGGAAGCTTTAAAATGGAACTAGAGATTTAATTAAAAAAACTCCAGCCAGCTGATAAGATGGTCTGGAGTTTTTCAAAAATGACTTGATTGGAGGATGAAATGATGCCGGTAAATTTTAAGAATACCCATAATCCTATATTACCCCTGGAGTATCATGTCCCGGATAGTGAAGCCCATGTGATGCCGGATGGAAGGCTTTATGTTTACGGAAGCTTTGATGACAGGGCGGATGTTTATTGCAGTGAAAAATACCATGTTGTATCAACGCCGGATATGGAGGAGTGGACAATCCACGATATCTCCTTTGAAGGGAAGGATGTTCCCTGGTTTGGTGATCCCAATGCGCCAAAATATCCGGGAATTGATTGGACAAAGCCGACGCCCTTCATACGGAAGATGCTCGCCAATATGGATATGGCCCAGGAAAAGGAGAAGTTTGAACAGCAGGATGAGGCCGGGAAGCCGGCGATTCTTTTCGCACCGGACTGCATTTACCGGGATGGGAAATATTATCTGTATTTTTGTATGCCGGATGACAGTGAGGGCGTGGCGGTGTCGGATTCCCCGGAAGGACCCTTTAAAAATCCCATCCAGCTTCCCTGCGGAGGGATTGACCCGGCAATCTTTATTGACGATGACGGACAGGCTTACTATTACTGGGGACAGCTATTCTCCCATGGGGTGAAGATGAATGAGGACATGGTATCCTTTGATGAGGCTCAGGTTGTACATGATCTGGTTACGGAGGAAGAGCATTATTTCCATGAAGGATCCTCAATGAGGAAAATCGGGGATACCTATTATTATGTTTATGCGGATATGGAGAGAGGGAAGCCGACCTCCCTTGGATATGCTACCGGTAAGTCGCCTCTTGGACCATTTACATACCGGGGGATTCTGATCGATAATGATGGATGTGATCCGGCAAGCTGGAATAATCATGGGTCTATTGAGTGTGTTAATGGGCAGTGGTATGTATTTTACCACCGCTCCAGCAGGGGAACACAGCAGTACAGGCGTCTGTGCATTGAGCCGGTTACAATTCTGGCGGATGGCGTGGTTCCGGAAGTGAAGATGACTTCCCAGGGACCGGGCGCACCCTTTGGGGCTGGAGAGGCTATTTACGGATACCAGGCCTGCGGTTTAACGGGAAAGGCTTATATTGATGCTGATGGTGAGGGAAGCGAATGGCTGACTAATATTTCTGACGGGGATACGGCAGTATTTCGCTATGTCCGGGAGGAAAAAGGATTTCGGGAGGCGGTTCTCCATACACAGGGTAGTGGGAATATAAGAATTTTGCTTGATGATATGGAAGTAGGTATTGCCAAGATACAGGAGAATGGATATCATACAATTAAGCTGGATTGTGGGGCGGCGGACAGAAAGCAGGTACCGCAGGAATTGAAGCTGGTGTTTGAAGATGTAAAAGAGCTGAAATTGATATCCGTTGTGCTGAATTAGCCTGTGAATTAGGGCTATTTATTATGTGAAGGGTGAGAACGGCAGAGGAAGTGAAGGGATAGGAGAAAGAATAAAAGGAAATAGGAAAAGATAAAAGGAAAGAGTTAAGGGAATAAGAAAAGATAGAAGGGCAGGAAAGAATAGAAAGGGAAAGGAAAAGATAGAAGGGCAGGAAAGAATAAAGAGGGAAAGGAAAAGATAGAAGGGGTAGAAAAGAATAAAAGGAATAAGAACTGATAGCAGAAATAGAAAGGAATAAAGGAATAGGAAGGAATAGAGTAAATGAAAGGTGTAGAGAGAATGGCGCTAATAAATAAATATGGCAGATTTGAACTTGATTTGAGTGGTCCCAGTAACGGGAATCCCTTTATGGAGGTTACACTTGGTGCAACCTTTACAAAGGATGGAGACAAATATCAGGTAGAGGGCTTCTACGATGGGGAAGGTGTTTATAAAGTCCGCTTTATGCCACTGTCAGAAGGTGAATGGCATTATGCTACGAACAGTAATGTGCCGGAGCTTGATGGGGTAACCGGTTCCTTTGAATGTATTGGAGCGGAAGAGGGAAAGCATGGCCCGGTGAGGGTTCAAAACCAGTATCATTTTGCTTACGCTGACGGAACTCCTTTCTATCCATTCGGAACAACGGCGTATAACTGGACGAACCAGGAGAAGGCTACAGTGGAGCAGACGCTGGAGACACTGGCCGGCACCGCATTTAATAAAATTAGATTCAGTCCGTTTCCGAAACACTATCTTTATAATGCAAATGAACCCCTCCTATATCCGTTCGAAGGAGGTAAGAAGGACAAGGATTATGTAGCTAAGGTTGATATGGCATCCATCTTCCAGGGAATCCAGGAGGATGCATACCGGTTTGATTTTACCCGCCCGAACCCGGAATTCTTCCGGGATTTTGAATCACGTATTGAACAGCTTGGAGAGCTTGGGATTGAAGCTGATATTATACTGTTCCACCCTTATGACAGATGGGGATTTTCCAAGATGACACAAGAGGCAAACCGCCTGTATCTGCGCTATTTAATCGCAAGGCTTGCATCCTATGCAAATGTATGGTGGTCTATGGCAAATGAATGGGATCTTCTCAGGGACAGGACAGTGGAAGAGTGGGAAGACTTGGCAGAGACAGTAGAAAAATATGACCCGATGGGACATCTACGCTCCATCCATAACTGCATGCAGGTGTATGATCAAAACCGCAGTTGGATAACCCATGTATCCTGGCAGCGTATAGATGTCTATAGCCATGTGGAGCTTACGGCAAAGATGAGGGAGGAATGGAAAAAACCAGTTGTCATCGATGAGATTGCCTATGAGGGAGATATCGACCAGGGCTGGGGTAATATCACGGGAGAAGAGCTGACCAGACGCTTCTGGGAAACCGTTGTCCGCGGGGGCTACTGTACCCATGGAGAGACTTATTACCGTGAGGATGAGATGATTTGGTGGGCAAAGGGCGGTGAGCTGGCCGGTGAAAGCCCGGCAAGGATCGGCTTCCTGCGTAAGATACTGGAGGATATCGGACAGCTGACACCATATGAGAAGAAGATGGACTGGGATATCGTCTGGGGATATGCGGGGGATACCTATGAGGTGAGTATGGAATCACCCTTTGGCACAATGCCTGTAAAATTTGCAGATGACATGATCTGTTACCTGGGCTTCATGAGGCCGGGCTTCCGTAACTTTTCGCTTCCTGCCGACAAGGGGTATAAGATAACTATAATTGATACCTGGCAGATGACCCAGACCACCTTGGATAGTGAGTTTTCCGGTAAAGTCCGCCTTGACCTGCCTGGTAAGACAGGGATTGCGGTGAGGTTTACCCGAAGCCGGTGATGCTGGTAATGTGAAAATCGTATTTAATATCTAGTTAATTAAAGGTGTTCTAAAAGCTGTGAGATGGCTTGAGGGGTACCCTCTTTATTAGTAAAGAATGTTAGTTCTGAGTTTGCAACACTTATGGTTAAGGTGG
>JARKQP010000889.1 GCA_029974875.1 Mobilitalea sp. | reverse complement strand
TTGATTATTTTGAATTCCTTGCTGAGTATGCGCCGCATACCTTGCAGGATCTTGAGAATTTTGCGAGGACTTGTGAACTTTATGACGCAGGTTCCATGATTAAAGTGGATTTCCAGAACAGATTCTACGTTGCCCAGAAAGCTGCCGCCTGTGGAGTCCAGGCGATCCTATTCACCGACCACGAGACACCGGAGCAGGTGAGGGAGACCATCGGGATGTTATTGCCAAAATCACCGGAGGATGGAGGGAAATTCGGATACCCTAACCGAAGATGGATTAATTCTCACCCGGAATTGAAGCAGATGGATTATGCGGCCATGAACAGAAGCCTCGTGAAAGCCTTCATGATTGAAAAGAAGGAGGCCATGGATAAAATTGAAGAGATCTGCTCCATACCGGGTGTGGATATGGTTCAGTTCGGACCCTCCGATTATAGTATGAGCAGAGGATGGAATACTGCGGAACATAGAGAAGAAGTGAAGGCAGAACATGAAAGAATGATTAAGGCAGCGTTGGCACAGGGAGTACAGCCAAGGGTTGAAATCGCAACACTGGAAGAAGCTGAATATTACAAAGCCATGGGCGTTAAGCACTTCTGCATCCTTGACCAGATGGATATTCTGATGGCAGCATGGACAGGCACCTGCGCGGATGTAAAGAGAATGGCTGCAACAATCTAACTCAAGTTTTAGAGGTTTATCATAAATTGGGAGGGCTGGTTAAAAGATATGAAAATTGTAGTTTTAGACGGATATACATTAAATCCCGGTGATTTAAGCTGGAGCGGACTGGAGGCGCTGGGGGATGTTACGGTTTATGATAGGACATCCCTTACAGAGGTGCAGGAAACGATTAGCAGAATTGGTGATGCGGAAGTGGTTTATACGAATAAGACTCCTTTACCAAAGGCTGCCTTTGATGCATGCCCCAAAATTAAATTTGTAGGCGTACTTGCGACAGGATATAATGTTGTTGATGTTGGGGCAGCCAAGGAAAAGGGAATCACAGTTACTAATATCCCAACCTATGGTACAGCAGCTGTAGCCCAGTTTGCAATTGCCATGCTACTTGAAATTTGTCACCATGTAGCCCATCATAGCAATGCGGTTTATGAAGGACGTTGGGAAAAGAACCAGGATTGGTGCTTCTGGGATTATCCATTAATTGAGCTTGCGGATAAAACAATGGGCATTATTGGATTTGGACGTATCGGACAGGCAACAGGCCGTATTGCGAAAGCTTTAGGTATGAAGGTTATTGCAAATGATGAATATCAAAGTGAAGAGGGAAGGGAAATTGCAGAATATGTGACAAGAGAGGAGGTATATAGGCGGTCGGATGTAATTGTTCTTCATTGTCCATTATTCCCAAGTACAAAGGATATGATCAACAAGGAAAGTATTTCCCGAATGAAGGACGGGGTTATTATTATTAATAATTCCCGGGGACCATTAATTGTAGAAAAGGATTTGGCGGATGCATTAAAGTCAGGAAAGGTGTATGCGGCAGGCTTAGTTGTCGTATCAACTGAGCCTATTAAAGGCGGCAATCCATTGCTGCAGACAAAAAATTGTATTATTACACCTCATATTTCATGGGCTCCGAAGGAAAGCAGGAGTCGTTTGATGAGCATAGCGATACAGAATTTAAAATCATTTGTAGAAGGTAATCCGGTAAATGTAATTGAATAATAGATTAGCACAAAAACGGAGAGGTTTTAATTAACAATCTCCGTTTTTTTGTGTATTGCATATTTTTTTTGAATGATCCCATGAATTGCTATAACAAAATAAGAAATATCCATGGCAAGATTGTGAATTGATAGCTTGTGCATAATTACATATAATTAGGTCATCATTTAAGCCTAAACAAACGATTTTGAACAATGGTAAAAATGAGATTTTGTTTTTAATGTGGTTAATTTAACAAATCAAAAGCTTTTAGGGAGGAAAAGATGATGAAA
>JARKQP010000876.1 GCA_029974875.1 Mobilitalea sp. | reverse complement strand
TTCCAAAATCCCTGCAAGCGATCTGTACTGCAATTTTCCGGCTGTCCACACGTGGTTCCCAATAGGCCCATTTTGCCATTTCACAAATAAATGAGGGCCACCAGCCATAATGATGAGATTCTATCATCCCTGTAAGATTATATGCCTTATTCGCTTCAAGCAATGCATCATGGCGTCTGGACCATTGAAAAGGTACCGGTTCATAAGGTATTACGCCAAAATCCCAGGTAAGGCCTGCGGTGTTGCTCATGGTATATAAACGCAAGCCGCGTTCATGGGCGGCCTTTGCCTCAGAGGTAAAATACCTTCCGGGACCTTCAAAGGAAATTGTATAATCTACACAAACATTTGTAATATTTTCTCTCTCAATTTGCTCAAACATTTCAAAGGTCGCCATGACAGTAATGTCGTCAGGCAACATTTTTATAAGCTCCGTCCTCTCCTCCTCCGGCGCCCATCCCCAGTTATAGGTCCAGAATATAATATCTGCCTCTGGGTTATATTTTCGTATTATTTTCCGGATCAAGCCGACATACTGCGGATAATCATTGCAGGGCCACCAGCCCGGACTGGGCTTTATGTCAGGAAGTCCCTCCACATCAGGCATATCATAGCTTTTGCCTGTTGTCCGTTCATCCCTGCTGGGGAATTCAACAGACTCACCAACAAGTACAATTCCTTTTGCGCCGGGGTATTCGTTAAATATCTTACCATATACTTTATCATAATAATCTTCTGCATCTGCATCCTCCGGATGCTTTGAAATTCTGATCAGGCTGTATAGGTAGACGTCTATGCCATAAGAAGCTGCCCGGTCTATAAGGTTATTTATATCCAGGTATTCTGTACCTGTATTGTCAATGTCTCTGATCGTAAGCGCAATAGCGTCCATTCCATAATGGGCGATTGCACTTAATTGAGAATTGGGATACTGGTGCTCTCCCCAGCCCGAATGCACAATTCTTGGAGAAAACACAGGCTTGCGCACAATATCCTGATGCTTTACAACAGGCGCCTCCTTCATATTCATCACATCTTCAAGATAGTAGCTTCCATGAGCGGTCCCCCGGTCATCGTTTCCGCACAGGAGGATTTTCCCTTCAGAGCATATCAGCCTGTAGCTTCCCCGGATATTTAAACCATTTCCCATATCCACCATATCGCTTTTTGTTCCAAAAACGATGATTCGTGTATCCTCTCTTATAATAGAAGCCAGGTCTTTTCTTTTTATTAAAAGGACTGATGTATTCATACTGGTCAGCAAATAATCCTGCAAATCCTTTGCCACATTTACTATTACTTCTGAGGCTTCTTCGTCTATTACAATTTTCCAGCCCTCT
>JARKQP010000872.1 GCA_029974875.1 Mobilitalea sp. | reverse complement strand
GCGTGTTGAGCTCGGCCACCCCTGTCGCGGAGACCGCCTGCCCGAAATCGTCGACCGTCGACTCGGTGACCTGGACGGGCGCCTGGAAGACCGAACCACCGACGAAGTCGATGCACTTCTGGACGGGCTGGCAGGTGAGCTTTCTCTTGAATGGGATAGCGTATTTGCCGGGGAGCGGAGAAAAGCACTTGCCCTGGAGGAAAGAGCGGGGGAGGTATTTCGGGATATTTCCTATATTACTACGCCAAGGAACGCCCTGATGCCTTTGCCTCTGGCAGCGTATTTAAGTGGATTTCAGATGAAGCCCCTGCTTTTACATGTGGAGGAATTCTATCCGGACGACCGACAGCATGCCAAGGAGCTTCTTGATAAAAATGAAAACCCCCTGCTCTGCCATATGGTCAACGACAAAGCCGATGCGGCCGTATTAGAGTGTTTGGAACCGGAGCTTGCCCTTGGGGAAATTTTTGAGGGAACAGGAAAAATTCCTTCCGTCAACTATCTGTATGAAATGTACGGCCAGGCGGGCTATGAGCGGACGGCGCTGCTTTTGGACAGGATGCTGAAAACCTGGGAAAAGGTACAGAAACAAAAGAAAGGGGATAAGTGACATGGGGATATATCAGTTTAAACCGCCGATGTCAGGGAGGATGGGCACCCTTTGGACACTTGCCTCCATCCGTGGTGCGGCACTTGTTGAATACGGCTGCATGGGGCATATGCTGTATGGCAGGGTCTTCTTAAATAAAGCAGGAATTGCCGATGGCTGCAGGCTGTATTCCACCCATATCGATGAGACAGACATTTCTCTGGGAGATACAGGGCGGCTTGACCGGGCGCTTGCCGAAATCATCCGGCAGGATCAGCCAAAGGCCGTTTTCTTGCTGCCCTCGGCTGTACCGACGGTCATCGGAACCGACCTGACGGCGCTTTGCAGGGAATTACAGCCCTTGTATCCCGAGGTGCTATTGCTGCCCTTTGGCAGCGGAGGCTTTGATGTGGATGGGAACCGGGGTGTGGAGGAGGCGCTCCTGCTCCTGGCTAAGACTTTTCCCCGGAGGAGGGATAAAACATCCCAGCCGACCTTTAACCTTATCGGCTCCTGCGCTGACCTGTTCCGGTTCCACGCCGACGCATTGGAGGTGATCCGGCTGATGGAGGGAGCCTTTGGCATGAAGCCTCTTTGCATTATGACTTCCGATACATCGGTGGATGAGCTGGAGGAGATGGGAGGTGCACATGTAAATATTGTCCTCCGGCGGGAAGGCGAAAGGGCTGCAGGACATCTTCAGCAGCGATTTGGAACACCATATATGACCGGCCGGCCTTATGGGATTTCGGGAACCTCCCGCTGGCTTGAAGAAGTAGGGGGAGTGATAGAAAAGACACCGGATGCCGCATTTGTGCAGAAAGAGGTTGAAAAGGCCAGAAAGCAGCTGCTTCCGTCCCTTCGTGTATTTCAGCATATGCTCCGGTCCCACCCTGGGGAAGCAGTCTTATCCGTGGGCGGACATGCGGATGTCGTCCGTGGGATACGGGACTATGGCTGCGGAGAGCTTTTGCTTCCCGAGGGGGATTTCTGGTGTAACTGTCCTGGAATGGGCAGCGAAGAGATTCCGTATTTCTCGGAGGAACAGTGGTCAAAGGCAATCACCGCCCGTCCCAAGGGACTTTTAATGGCTAGCGGGGAAGCACTTGCATGGGCGGACCGGAACAGGGAGCTGCAGATTGCCAATCCCGATATCAAATGGCGGCTTAGCCAATATGAACCGCCTTTTGTAGGATTTCATGGGGCGGTCCACCTGGCTGGTTTGTGGCTGAACGCTATACTTGAACAGGACGACTGACCAGGAGTAATTCCAAAATTCATCAGCTTTTCACAATATTCTCGTATATTTGACAAAAATCATACAAAATAGCCTATGAGCTATAGCCAATAAAAGGATATCATGTTACAATATAAGTATTATTTTGCGCAATATTTGCTAAATTATTCACTTATTGGAGGTTATATCCATTTATTTAGAACAGGCATCCTGGATATATTGTTAAGGTCGGAAGGGAATGTAACAAAAGCTAATGAGTCGGAGGAAGATGTATGTCGTTTATGAGGAAAGTGAAGCAAAGCAATGAGCAAGTGGGCAATACGGAAAAACAGATCCAGCCATATTTACAGATGGTTGAGGAAAAGGAGACGTGTATTCTTGGAACCTTAGGCACTGTAAATGAGCTATTGCAGTTTATGACAAATCTGGATTATGTCAAGGAAATGATCCAGGATGCCAATAGCCAGGCTGAAATGATAGAAGCGGTAGCTTCCAGCAGTGAAGAAATTGCAGCGACAACAGAGGAGATTTCAGGCTATGTGCATGAATCCAATGTGAAGATGCAGCAGGCGACGGATGAGGCGGGAAAGAGCCTTAGCCAGGTTGATAAGACCTTTGGAAAAATTGAAGATAATCTTAATGAAATTGATACCGTAAAGGGGATCATGGAAGAAGTAACAGCTGAAACAGTTAAGATTAATGAGCTTGTTAATGTGATTAAAGCAGTCGCAGACCAAACGAACCTATTGTCCTTAAATGCATCCATAGAAGCAGCGAGGGCTGGCGAGCATGGCCGGGGCTTCGCAATAGTGGCGGGAGAGATTAAGAAGCTGGCTGAAAATACCACAGAGCAGGTAGACGTTATCAGAAGGATTGTGGAAGGCCTTAATGCAAAGATTGGAAAGGCTTCCGGGGAAATCGACAGGGTTGTGAATACATTTAGCAACTCAAAGACAGCGATCGATGAAGCAACCGGGGGTATTAAGGAAATCAATGTTACCATGGGCAATGTAGAGGCCAGCTTTACATCAATTTCAGCAAACGTTGACGAACAGGCGGCTACAACCCAGGAAATGTCCGCCCATCTACAGCTTATTAATGAGAAATCGGTAAAGCTAAGATCGGAAGCGGATAGAACGGGACAGGCATTTTTTGATATTTCACAAAAGGTGGATGGCATTAGGCTCAAAGCCTTGAACTGCTGCACCGGTAAGGTTGACTCTGCCACAATGATTGAATTAACCATCACAGACCATTTAATGTGGAAATGGCGGGTTTATAATATGATCCTGGGGTATATCCAATTGGATGTTGCAGCCGTGGGCGACCATCATGGCTGTAGGCTGGGCAAGTGGATTGCAACCTTAGACCAAAACGATGGCAGGGTTAAGAATGTGCTGACAAAAATAGAGCAGCCCCACTCCGAGATCCACAAAACGGCTAAAAAAGCAATCCAGGAATACAATAACGGAAACAAGGGCGCCGCTGAAGCTCTATTATTAGAAATTGAAAATAATTCAAGAATTGTAGTTGAAGCCCTCACAGAGCTAAAAAGATATCTATAAGACCCCAAAAGCTGACCAGGGGTGAAGGAAAACTAAAAAGTACTGTAGTTGTTGGAAAACCAGCAATTGTAGTACTTTTGCTGTATAAGGATATTTATAGAAAAAGAGATTGACGTAAAAGGGTGAATCTGGTATATTGTTTTTTGAGGGTTAGCTTTAACTAACCATATTTTGCGTATAAGGGCATTGAAAAGTCAGGGGAATACTTCTTGATGCACTGGAAGTTAAGAGGTGATTTGCGCCGGATGGTTAGCCTTAACTAACCAAAGGCAAGAAAATGGATATTTGAAAAGCTAAGGAACAAAGCTAAGAACAAAAGTGTAATAAGAAAGACCTTTTAGTGAGAACATAGTTATTCATAAAAAATAGGAGAAATGACCATGAAGCAGAAAAATAATCCTAAAACCGGCATAGCGCGTCTTCTTGAGCTGGCTGCCACCAAAAAGCCGTTAATGATCGGTTCCGTTATTCTATCATCGCTGGCTTCCATTGCCAGCTTTATTCCTTACATCGCTATTTTCTACATGGTAAGGGAAATCCTGAATGTTTGGCCTGATGTGGGAGGGCTTAGTACCGCCCTTGCCTTCCGTTATGGGGGGCTTGCCTTCGGGGGAGTTGTGCTCAATATCCTGCTCTACTTTGGTGCCCTGGTATGCTCCCATCTGGCAGCCTTTGGCACCCTGTATGAGCTGAAGGTGAATTTCGCAACACACCTTGCAAAGGTGCCCTTGGGCTTTCATGTGCTTGTGGGAAGCGGAAAGCTAAGAAAAATTATGGATGAGAATATTGAAAAGATAGAGGAATTCATTGCACACCAGCTTCCAGACATTGTGGCAGCCTTCGTTGCGCCCGTAGTGATGGCAGTGATATTGCTGGCAGTAGACTGGCGCTTTGGCCTGGCAGCCATGGCAGGAGTGCTTCTTTCCTTTGGGCTGCAGCTATCCTTATATGGCAATGAGGGAGCAAAGAGGATGATGGCCCAATACCAGGTGTCCCTGGAAAACATGAATAACGCTTCCGTAGAATACATAAGGGGTATTGCAGTGGTAAAGGCCTTTAAACAGACCGTATATTCCTTCCGGCGGCTCCATGATACCATCAAGGAATATACCAGCATGGTAATCCCCTATACCTTAAGCTGGGAGAATGCATTCTCCGCCTTTACAACACTAATCAATAATATTTATCTGTTCATCCTGCCGGTAGGCATTTTGGTCGGGATAAGAACCACGGATTATGCTGATTTTGCCGCAACGCTGATCTTCTACCTGATCTTTGTACCGGCCATAGCAGGTATCCTGATGAGGGTCATGTATGTTAACTCCAACAGCATGCGTATTTTAAATGGAGTGGAGGCCATGGACAGTCTGCTGGCAGAGCCGGTGATGCCCCAGCCGGCCCAGTCTAAGAAGGTTGAAAGCTATGATGTAGAGTTTCAAAATGTATTCTTTGCCTATGACAAGGATAAGGATACGAAAGCACTAAACGGCGTAGCATTTACAGCCAGGCAGGGGCAGGTTACCGCTATCGTCGGAGCCTCCGGCAGCGGTAAAAGCACCGTTGCCCATCTGATCCCCCGCTTTTTTGATGTTACGGACGGGGCGGTCCTTCTGGGCGGGGTGGATGTGAGGAAGATGAGTACCTCCTATCTGATGGAGCAGGTAAGCTTTGTATTCCAAGATGTGTTTCTGTTTAAGCAGAGCATCAAGGACAATATACGCCTGGGCAATCCAACGGCCAGTGATGAGGAGATTACAAAGGCCGCCAAGGCTGCCCAGTGCCATGAATTCATTATGAAGCTGCCAAAGGGCTATGACACCGTCATCGGAACCAAAGGGGTGCACTTAAGCGGAGGAGAAAAACAGCGGGTAGCCATAGCCCGTGCCATTGTGAAGGATGCCCCGGTCATTGTGCTGGATGAGGCAACGGCCTTTGCGGATCCTGAGAATGAGCACCTGATCCAGAAGGCCTTTGAGAAGCTGATGGGCAATAAAACGGTAGTCATCATTGCCCACCGTTTATCCACTATCCGCAGCGCCAATAAAATCGTGGTCATGGATTCAGGAAAGGTGCTGGAGGAAGGGACACATGAGGAGCTATTGGCCCGTAAGGGAAGGTATGCGCTAATGTGGCAGACCTATAATGAGACTTCCAGCTGGACGATGAAAGGGAGGAAGGGGGAAACCGTAAATGCCTGAGAAGACAAAATTACCGCGGCTGCAGGATGCCCTGATGCTGACGGACAAAGGCTATAAGGATTTAAAGAAGGCGATTGCTGCATGTACGCTTACCAATTTCGCTATGATGCTCCCCACAATTGTGATGATACAGGTGATTATGGAGCTCATCAAGCCCTTTACCGGAGGAGGAATCTCCTGGAACAGGCTGTGGCTGCTCTTTGGGTCAGGAATTGCAGCAGCACTTCTTGTATTTCTTTGCAATAAAAACGACTATAAGAAAACCTATATTGTGTCCTATCTGGAGAGTGAGAATGCCCGTACCTCCCTGGCCGAGCATATCCGCAAGCTTCCCATGAGTGTATTCAACTCAAAAGATATTTCGGAGCTGACCACCAACCTCATGGGTGATGTGGCAACCACGGAGCATGTGTTAAGCCATGTTTACCCCCAGCTGCTTTCCAATGCTATAACGGTTACCGTAATTTGTATTATGATTGCAATTTTTGATTGGCGTATTGCCTTGGCCATTTTTGTATCAGTGCCTGTGGCCTTTCTGATTATTATTGGAAGCCGGGGGCTGCAGCGGAAGCTGGGAAAGAAGCATGCTGATGCGAAGCTTTCCGCCTCGGAGCAGGTACAGGAATATATTGAGGGCCTGAAGGTAATTAAGGCCTGCAATATGGATGGAGAGCGGTTTGAGACCCTGGAAAATGCCCTGCGGACCATGCGCAACCTGGCAATTAAGTTTGAGTTCGGCACCGGTGTCTTTATTACCGGAGCCCAGGTAGTGCTGCAGGCAGGGGTAGGACTTACGGTATTTGTAGGTATCTCCCTGCTGGTGGGAGGCCAGATTGAATTGGTGCCCTTACTGATGTGTCTTTTGATTGTTACCCGTATATACGGGCCAATCCAGACGGAGCTTACCTTATTGCCCGAGCTTTTGTACCACCAGATTGCCATAAAGCGAATGCGTGCGCTAATGGATATTGCACCCATGGAGGGCAGTGAAACGGCTGTCGGACAGTTTGACATTGAATTTGATAAAGTGGATTTCCGCTATAATGCAGGCGGAGAGGAGACCATAAAGGATGTGAGCGTATCCATTCCGTCGGGAGGCATTACGGCTCTGGTTGGCCCCTCCGGCAGCGGAAAAAGTACCATGTCCCGGCTGATTGCGAGATTCTGGGATGTGGATAAGGGCAGTATTACCATTGGAGGAGTGGATATCAAAACCCTGGATCCGGAGCACCTGATGGGCTATATGTCCTTTGTATTCCAGGATGTGGTGCTGTTTAATGATACCATTTACAACAATATCCGTATTGGTAACATGGATGCAACCTATGAGCAGGTAATTGCAGCTGCCAAGGCGGCACGCTGTGACGAATTTGTTAATAAGCTGCCGGATGGGTATGATACTTTGCTCGGCGAAAATGGGAGTACGTTGTCCGGCGGTGAGCGCCAGCGGCTGTCTATCGCACGGGCGCTTTTGAAGGATGCCCCTATCGTGCTGCTAGATGAAGCAACCGCCTCCCTCGACCCGGAGAGCGAAGCATTTATCCAGCAGGCCATCGGTGCCTTGATCAAAAACAAGACAGTCATCGTAATAGCCCACCGCCTGCGCACTGTTGTGGATGCGGATAAAATTATTGTAATGGATGAGGGAAGCATAGTGGAGCAGGGCACCCACCAGGAGCTGATAAATAAGAAAGGGTTATATAACAGACTGTATACGATCCAGCAGGAAAGCCTTGGCTGGAGTATCTAAAGAAGTCTACCAAAATTAAATAAGGAACGCTTGAAAGCAACCGGAGGATACTTAGCCGGTTGCTTTTTAAAAATAAATTTGACCTGTAACATTTTATCCTTCACAATCGTCTTTATTAATACAAGTGCCAAATTCAGAAGATAATAGAATTAAATACATAAGATGCCACATGTAGCAGTAGGGAGGCAGGAGATGGAAAACAGACAAGGCAGTAAGGAAATGATTGAAAAGCTCTGTGCAGACACCTGGCGGGAGCTATACAGATTTATCTATTACAGGGTCCAGAACCGGGAAGAGGCTGAGGATATCACGCAGGAAACCTATGCAAGGGCTATTTCCTATTTAAATAGGGCGGATACCCAGATTCTCGAATATGGCGGCTACTTGAAGACCGTAGCGTTAAATATTATCCGCGACCAGTGGCGGGCGAGGCAGCGCCGGGGCGAAAGCATCAATTTGGAAGAGGTAAGGCCGGAGGAAATCGCCCAGGAGGATTTTGCGGGTTCGCTAAGTGACAAGGCCCAGATAAAAGAGGCCATAGGGCAGCTGGGCAAGGAGCAGCAGACCGTCATCGATTTGCGGATTATCAAAGGATATTCCGTAAGGGAGACAGCAAGGCTAATGCGGAAGAAGGAAGGAACTGTCCGCGTCCTGCAGTTTCGTGCAGTGCAGGCTTTGGCAAAGCTATTAGAAGCGGATGGCATATGAAGTAAGGAGGAAGGCCGAAAATGGATGAAAAGAGATTATCCCTATATATTGATGAGCTGAATTCCGGTAAAAGACCCCGGGAACACGAAGAAGGATATTTTGCAGAAGAAAATGATGATTTAAAGCTTCTGGAAACGGTAAGAAGGGTAAGGTCACTCCGGGAAATGGAATACCCGGATGAGCTGTTCCAGAAACGTCTGGTCAATTCACTGGCAGGCGGCACCGGATCTGAGAGCATGAAAGAAAAAGGAAAACCGGAAAAAAAGGTGAACGAAATAAAAAAGGAGAAGCAAAAAAGAAAATATACATTTTTCTATCCTGTGGCAGCCGCCGCAGCGGTCATACTGTTATTTGCAGCAGTATATAATATTCTCCCGAATAAGGATACAGGAATCGTATATGCGATGGAAAAAGCGATGGAGAAGCTCCAGGCCTACCATGGAATCATAGAGGTAAGTGAGACCAATGAGCTGGGTGAGACCATGACCCAGTCAAAAAGGGAGGTATGGGCAGATAGGGAAGGCAATTATTACATCAAAGACCTGGAAGGAACCTCACAGGGACTTGTGACTGCAAATAATGGCGGGCAGAAGTGGCAGCTCAGGCCGGAGGAAAAAGCCGCTTACCTGTTACCTGCTTTTCCGGATGCTTACCGCTTTACCTTTGAGCTTGGCAATGAAATTGATGATGTTTCAAAGGCACAGACCGTTAATATTGTAGGTACGGAGACGGTTCGCGGAAGGAAGACGACAAAGCTTGAGATCATCCCGGACGGAGGAGCCCCATATTATCTGTGGGTTGATGCTGAGACGGATCTGCCCCTGCAAAGGGTATCCGCAATGCAGAATGCAATACAGATCCGGGTAGAATACAGCTCTATTGAATTTATTGATGAAATACCCCAGGAGCTGCTGGCCTACCATGTACCGGAGGGCTACAAGGAGGTTGACGCTAGCAATGAACAGCTGGTTGCCTCCCTGGAGGAAGCAGGAGAGCTGACCGGATTTGCGCCTAGGCTTCCAGAGCAGGTGACAGAAGGCTATTCTCTGGACAGGATCGCAGTTGACAAAGCGGAGGCAACCGTAAAGCTATATTATGTAGCTAAAGATAAGTCAGGGACAGTTCTCCTGACCCAGGCCAAAGCAGCAGGGGAACTGGAGCCGGCCTCTGAAGCAATACTTGGCACTGTAAATAACAACAAGGCTGAAATCATAACCGCGGATCCAACCAGCTCCATCCGTTGGCAGGAGGCCGGCATGGAATATAGCGTACTGGGAGCTGCGGCGCAGGAGCAGCTGACCAGCTTTGCCGAAGGCCTGTCCGGAGGAAAGGTCATGATACCGGAGAGCACTGAAACTGCCAGGGAGCCCCAGGTTAAGGTTGAAGTGGATCAGTCAGTGGAAGAAAATGAACAGAAGAGCGTGGATGCGGGACATTCCCCTTGGAGGCTGGATCCGGTATTTGTATCCCAGGTATTCGCAAGCCTGCTGCTATCACCGGAGGGTATTGTGGGAGATTATCCGATTGCTTATGAGAATATAGAAATCATAGAAAATAACGGAACGGATGCCATTGCAGAAATCAAGGACGATAAGTCAATTGCCAAGCTTGTTTACTTGAAGCGTCTTGTCCGCCAGGATGATACCGGCATCTGGACTGTAGTAGGATATGATCCTGCAAAATAAGTTGAAGTAAAAATCAGTACCGCCCGTTATGATGACGGGCGGTTTGCTTGTGCGCCCTGAGGGCGCACATTTTTAATGGATAAAAGATTCTTTTGAATAGCTTTGATTTCCCTTTTGAGGAAGAAGTTCAGTGGAACCACCTGTTTAACTTTATCAATAGCATTGATACCTTTCATTGATTTTGACATAGAAAAATACCTCCATACAGGACTTTTATATCTTACTGTCCTATATGGGGGTAGCATATCAGAGCATAGGTTTTTGTCTTAATTTTATAAAATGTGCTTCATAGTAATCTGAGGAAAAGTAGATTGTTGTGAAATCAAGAATATCTCCATTCTCCAAATAGGTGGTATGCATAATTTTTAAAATAGGAGAATGCTTCTTCAAATTGAGAAGTTTTTCGATTCTTTCGGTGGACATAATCGCAGAAACCTTTTGGTGGCTATAAGCTATTTTCATTTTTTTGATATTTTCTACGTAGTCATACTTGGAGCCTTCCAGATGATGGATCGTAAGATCAGGATAAGGAGCGACAGGCATATAGGAATGTTCCACGCATAATGGGAAATCATTTCCAAAACGAAGACGTTCAAAGGAATAGACTTGGTCGTTTATTTCTATCCCTAGAGTTTCTGATACTGACTTAGTAGCAGGGATTATTTCAAAAGATAGTAATTTTGTACGGCAGGTCTTTCCTTTTGTCCGCATTTCCTCACTAAAGGGAAAAATAGCCGAGGAACGTTTAATAAGATCATTTTCTTTTCGATAAATCACATAGGTTCCGCTACCCTGTACTTTTGAAAGCAATCCTTCACTGACAAGAAGATTGACTGCCTGTCGTATCGTCGTCCTTGAGACGGAGTACTTCTTCATTAATTTGGTTTCTGTAGGAAGCAGCTGCTGATAGAGATATGTACCATTCTTTATGGTTTCCGTTAAATCTCTTGCTATTGCTAAATATAAAGAGAGACTATTATCAAGCATGAAATATCCCCTTCTTTTTATAAATGGTGTTATTACACTTTCATTAGTATCAATACACCCATCAAAATTGGTTACGATGAATTTCTAATATTAGAATACTACTATCTTGAAAAATTTGCAATGCCATAATACAAGGCAGGAAGAAGTTTGAAAGAAAGCCACTTTCAAACTATTTATTAAGGCCTAT
>JARKQP010000507.1 GCA_029974875.1 Mobilitalea sp. | reverse complement strand
TCCATTAATATTTCAGGCGTACCGCAGGACATAAATCCACCGATCATTACGCTATCCCCGTCATGAACCTTGCCGATTGCCTCTTCCACTGAAATTATCTTGTTTTTCATTCCTGACTACATTCCTCCTACTCTGCGCAATTAAAAACCCGCAGGATATTCTTTCCCATAAGATAGTGTTTCTACAGTATAAGTTATTGGAAGCTGCCTTCCAAGCTTCCAATAAAAAGCACTGCTTCTGCACCATGCATCCTGATTATCAGGGCATGTATTTTGTTCCAATAAAATGATTACCGCTCCACGATCATTGCCGTACCCATTCCACCGCCGATGCAAAGTGATGCCAGACCAACCTTGGAATCCCTTTTCTTCATCTCGTGCAATAAAGTAACCAAAATTCTGGCACCGGAGCAGCCGATCGGATGTCCCAGTGCGATTGCACCGCCGTTTACGTTCGTTTTTTCTTCTACAAAGCCTAAATCCGTGCATACACTGATTGCCTGGGCAGCAAAGGCTTCATTTGCCTCCACAAGGTCAAAGTCATTTGCACTGATGCCAGCCATATCCATAGCCTTTTTACAAGCAGGAACTACCCCATAGCCCATAATGGACGGATCCACTCCTGCGGATGCATAAGCCTTGATGGTAGCAAGAACCGGTAATCCAAGACTTTCTGCCTTTTCCCTTGACATGATGACAAGCATCGCTGCACCGTCATTGATGCCGGATGCATTGCCGGCAGTTACAGTACCATCCTTCTTGAATGCGGGAGCCAGCTTTGCCAGCTTCTCAGCAGTTGTCCCAAACCTGGGGAACTCATCCGTGTCAAAGACAACCGGATCCGCTTTTCTCTGTGGAATGATTACCGGAACAATCTCTTCCTTGAATTTCCCCTCTTTGATTGCCGCCTCTGCCCTTTGCTGGCTCTGGGCGGCAAAAGCATCCTGTCTTTCCCTGGTAATACCAAATTTCTCTGCAATATTTTCTGCCGTGATACCCATATGGTAATCATTGAAGGCATCCCATAAGCCGTCCTGGATCATGGTATCAATAATAGTTTCATGACCCATCTTCATTCCAAAACGGGCTTTTTTCAGCACGTACGCCGCATTGCTCATGCTTTCCGTACCGCCTGCCAATACCACATCGTTGTCACCGGCCTTAATCGTCTGGACCGCAAGGCTGACAGCCCGGAGTCCGGAGCCGCATACCTTGCTAAGGGTCATTGCCGGCACTGTCTCAGGAATTCCCGCCTTCATTGCTACCTGTCTTGCAACATTCTGTCCATGACCTGCAGACAGCACATTTCCGATTACAACCTCGTCAATCATGGAGGCCTCAATTCCTGCTCGTCTGATAGCTTCCTCTGCCGCAATCTTACCTAGCTCCACCGCTGGGACATCCTTTAAGCCTCCTCCAAAGCTGCCAATTGCAGTTCTCACTGCTGAAACAATTACTACGTCTCTCATTTTCATACCCTCCGTCCAAAATACAAGCCAGAGCGCTGCCCCGCCCTTTGCTTGCCACAAACAAAAACCAGTTCATAGGCCTTTGTTTATCTTAAATAGGAAGAATCTCCTCCTTCCATCCTGTTATTTTCTTATACCATGCCATCCTTCTGTCTCTCCTGATGGCCGCCAAATGATATAGCAGATAATGATTATAGCACAAAGCCAGCTTATTTTGTACCCATTCTATTCTTATTTCCAAGCTTTAGAAAAGCTCCGGATGTCTGGTATTTAGATTCTTTAGACCCAGGATCTTTCTTGTCTCATCCGGTGTTGCGATGGTCTTCCCTAATTCAGTGACGATTCTCTTGGTCCTCTCCACAAATTCCACGTTGGATTTTGCCAGGACTCCCTTGGAGTAGAGGATGTTATCCTCCATGCCGACACGCACGTTGCCGCCAAGTGCCAGTGCCGCATACATGATCGGAAGGTGTCCCTTGCCGATACCCAGGGCACCCCAGGTTGCGTCCGGCGGGAGCAGGTTCACAAGGAATACCAGGTTCTCCACCGTCGCCGTCATACCTCCCGCAGCCCCCAGCACGAACTGGAAGTTCAGTGGTCCCTTTAAGAAGCCCTGCTTCTGTAAGTAAAGTGCGTTGTATACCATGCCTGCATCAAATACCTCGATCTCAGGCTTTACCTCGTGCTTCTCCATCTCGACAGCCAGCTTCTCAAGGAATTTGGGGCTGTTCTCGAATACACAGGAGTTCTGCCAGTTCATGGAGCCGCAGTCATAGGATGCAATCTCCGGCCTTAAGCCCTGGAAGGGCTTCATCCTTACCTCGTCCGACAACCCGATTCCGCCGGAGGTTGTAAGGTTGATTACAATATCGCAGCTTTCCCTTACGATATGGACCGTTTCCTCAAATTTGTCATAGTCCATGGAGGCATTAAAATCATCATCCCTTACATGGATGTGGGCGATGGAGGCTCCGGCCTTACAGCAGGCAATAATCTCCTCTGCCTCCTCCCTTGGTGTCAGCGGCACTTATGGTGTATTTTCCTTCTTTGGCCATGCACCGGTGCAGGCCACGGTAAGTATTACTTTATCACTAGGATTTGCCATAATAAAATCCCCCTTTCTGATATAAACCCAAAAATCCCGGATTTGCTTTCCTATTATCTGATATAAACCCGAAAATCACAGATTTGCTTTCCTCTTATCTGATATAAATCCGAAAATCCCAGATTTGCTTTCCTCTTATCTGATATAAATCCGAAAATCCCAGATTTGCTTTCTTCTTATTAGAATGCAATGCTTCTGTCCATACAATCTGGATTCTGTCCATACAATCTGGAACATGCCTGATAAAACCAGCAATCAGCTTTTGATCCTGGCTTTATCAGGCAAATAGATTAACATTTCCTGCAAAGCTTCTATTACTCAGTTGATTATGCTCATAATTACTTAGTTGACTGTACTCATAATTACTCAGTTGACTGTACTCAGCTGGTTAGATTGCGCCAAAGGTATAAACCCTGTCCGGGACATCGTTTAAATCATCCTCGTCAATCTCTGCTACGGCACGTACCATGGAGCCGTCTCCCAACCACCAGCGGATCGGGAATGCCATGAACTTGAATCTCTTTCCTACTACCTTGTCCAGGTCACCGCCCAGATTCTCGATACCTACGATGCCGTTACCCAGCATCAGCTTGTGGCAGGGCTCCCAGGTTCCTTCCAGCCCGTGTCTCTCCAGCTTTCCGAATACTTCCATGTATTTTTCCATTCCGAAGGTCTTGATGTAGGTTTCCTTGTTGAACTCCGCATATGCCTCGATGCCGAACTGCTCGATGTA
>JARKQP010000834.1 GCA_029974875.1 Mobilitalea sp. | reverse complement strand
AAAGTATATTCGTGTGGCGGAGCAAGGAAATAAAGGTATCCGTAAATGTGGAGGTACGAACTAATATATTAATAAATACACTATCCGTTGTAACCTGTATCGAATGCGGTACCTTTGGCGGACTAATGCATAAATCCCCCTCCGACATGATATTCTCATGATTATCAATAATGTTAGTACAGGTACCATTTAATATAAACATAATCTCAAAGAATGTATGATGATGATTCGGCACCTGTGTGTAACGCAGATTCTTTAATATCAGAATATCATCCTCAGCCGTAAAATAATCCTCCTCATTTAGTTCTAATGCGGTTGGGGAATTCAATTTTTCCAGCATCTGCATCTGATTTGAACTTCCTATCCCATACCCCCGTAAATCCAAATCCGGCTTGATAAAAGGAATCTTTTCTATCGGAAAAAAACTGCTCGTTTGAATAAAGTATTCCTTCATTCTTTGTTCTGTTTCACTTAAGGTTATTAATTCATCATAAACTTTATCGTATTTCATTTTTCTCCCCGCATCTTAATTTAAGAGGTCAATACATGGAACCAAAATTCATATTTTAGCCTTAATTATACAATAGTATACATGCTTTGTATAGATATCTGTACTGGAACTCGACAAGCCGGCAGTTATACTCCAAAAAGTGCGGCCGATTAAATCAAGATGATAATATGTAAGGTTGACATTACATGCAGATAGATTTATACTCAATGTAAGGTAAACATTACAGAAAGGAACCAGTACAATGAAGAACAGAATCAGGGAATTGCGGGAACAAAGGGGCTTAACCCAGGAACAGCTGGGGGACTTGGTGGGAGCTTCCAGGCAAGCTATTAATGCCATTGAAACCGAGAAATTTGAACCTTCCATTTGGCTTGCCTATGATATATCGAGCGTATTTGGTTGCTCCATTGAAGAGGTTTTTATTTTTGAAGAAAGCCCACGCAAATCGAGGGCTGTAAGCAGTAGGAGGGCTGGCAATGGCTGTTAGGCAATTAAGGTTTAATGATGATGGGATATTGCGAAAAAAATGCAAGGAAGTAACAGTAGTTGACGATAAAATCAGGGATATCCTTGGTGATATGATGGATACCCTGCACCACACGGAGAACGGGGCAGCTTTAGCAGCCAACCAGGTAGGTATATTAAAGCGACTGGTGGTGATAGATTACTGCGGATATTTTCTGAAGCTGGTAAACCCCAAAATTGTAGGCCGAAGCGGCACCCAGGAATGCATCGAAGGCTGCTTAAGCTTCCCTGACCGCTTAGTAAAAACGATCCGTCCCCAGAAAGTAACAATCCAAGCCTTGGATGAAGCCGGTGCAGAGATACTGATCACCGGGGAAGACGAAATGGCAAAATGCTTCTGCCACGAGCTTGAGCATCTAGACGGCGAAGTCTTCCTGGATAAGGCAATTGAAGAAGTTATACTTCAGAAATAAACTGATTGAATTATTGTGTTGCAAATGCTAAGATGGATAAGGAATAACCCGGCGGGCATTATGGAAAATATATTTTGCCACATAAAAATATAGCAGGAAAGGGAGTCTCAAATATGAAGGGGCAACGTCATTTTATCTTGATTTTAATATTATTGTCCAGCTTATACCTGGGAGGCTGTAACCAAACTGTAATCGCGAAAACATCCCTTGAGACGGAAAATACCGATATATCGGGCATCCCGAAAGAGCCTACCACCATTACACCGGAAACCTCCAGCGGAACCTCTAATAAACCTGCTGATGAACCTGCCAATGCCCCCTCCGAGGAACCCGCTGAAGCAGGAACACCACTCCAAGGCGAAACTGTTTTTAGTGAATTAGATAAGGACATAGATAATAATGGTATCATGGACTCGGTTCAGCTTCTGGAACGGACAGATGGCACAATGTATGCAACCGTAATCCTTAACGGTGAACCTATCTTTCATTATGAATGGGAAGACCTCCGCCTGGCGTCGGTTAATTCATTTGAGTATATGGATTTTGACCAGGATCATGAAAATGAGATATTTATAACAATATACCCTTTGGTAAACAGCATGCCTTTAATTGAAGTCCTGACCTTAAAGCAGTCCGATGGCCAATGGCATATGATGGACATTCCGTTGAATGAGATAGGGAATAACTGTTTTCCAATTAACATAACGAAGGGTGACAGGGAATTTGATTTTGTGCTTTCTTCAGAATATACGGATAAACAGCTTCTTTTTGATGCCACCCCCTATTATACGGATGACGGGAACACGGAAAGTAATTCTATCCAGCTTTATAAAAGCCAGCACTTTTCAAAAGGTGATACCGTAGGCTATGTCTCCAGCTGGGGAATATGGTCTTCCTGGACCGGAACCTATGATGGGCAAAATTGTATCATTGCAGAGCAAGGGCTCCAGGGAATCGGCGGTAAATTTAACCCATTGGGAAAAGTCGACATATATTATGCCTATGACAAAGACGGAAACATTAAAATCCTGGATCTTGTGCATATAGAAATAGAATAAGATGGTAACGAAAATCACAGAGGGTACTGCAAATTGAAAACATGCCATACACAGGTAACCCCTGCGGATTGGAGCCAAATTCCAGTCCTCAGGGGTTTTATACCTGAATTCGTTTGTCTTTCTCTTTCAATAGATCCATTGGACACGATGAAGCAGCTTCCGGCCCTCTAGCAAATAATATATTGTTTTGTTATGTTGTCAAGCTCAGCTGCATTCCCGCTTAAATCAATGGCAGATGCTGCCGCCTCCTCCATCAGACCGAGTTGTTCCTGGATTGAATCAGAAATAAGCTTTAACTCATCCGTATTCTTTTCTGCCATCGTGCCTACTTCTACCAAGGTTGATGTGACCTCTTCCGCACTTGCTGAAATTTCTTGGGTCGATGCTGAAATCGCTTCGATCTGTTCTGTAACATAGCTCGTTGACTCATTGATTTTGGTAAAAACGCTTTCCGTTTCTTGAATCTGCTCCACCCCTTCTAAGGTTCCCTTTTTTACAAGGCTCATTTTAGCTACAGACTGGTCCACATTCTCTTTCATACCATTGATCAATACTGCTATCTTTTCTGTTGAGAGCTTTGACAGCTCGGCGAGCTTTCCAACTTCATCAGCCACAACCGAAAAGCCTTTTCCATGTTCTCCTGCCCTTGCCGCTTCTATTGCTGCATTCAAAGCCAATAAGTTCGTTTGTGATGCAATCGCTTCAATTGTTCCGATAATCTCACCAATATTATCTGAGCGTTCCCCTAATTGATTGATGACCTCACTTGATTCATCTACTTTACTCTGCACAATTTTCATCTTTTCAGATAGAAGCTTTAAACTTGTATAGCCATTATCCACTGCCTTTTCCATCTCATTCGATGCTTTTGCCACTTCAGAAGAATTCACAGCAATTTCTTGTACGCCTATTGCGATTTGGTTCATTACTTCTGAAACCTCAGTTGTACTTTTTAATTGCAGGTTGGTCTGATCCATGATTAAGGCCATTGATTCCGCAATTTTTTGGGCAGCTTCCGTTGTCTGTCCTGTAGCCATCTGAAGGCCTTCTGCTGATTCACTGACACTGCCCGCCATATTCTTCCCTTCATTGGTCAGATGATAAAAAGCTTCAATAACTTCATTAAAAGCGACCGCAACCTGTTGCATTTCGTCCTTCGTTTTAAGGTCAATCCTTGGCCTTAAATCTCCATTTGAGACCTTGACAGCTACACCATCAATTGAGATGATTGTTTCCTTTATGGAGCGGTAGAGGCCAATAAATAAATACACAATGGTTAAGCTGAAAAACACACTCATAAAAATCAGAAGATTCCTTGTCTTTTCCGCAGCACTTACTTCGTTTCTTGCTTTTTGATCCAGATAACCTGAAGAATCATTCAAAAAAATGTATACACTATCAATTGATGAGGTGGCTAAATCAAAGTATTGCTTCGAATCAATTTGGAGCTGGTCACTTGTTATAAACTCCTTCGTTATGGTATCCAACAATATACTAACCGCATTTACTGACGCTTCGTAACTGGTTTCAAGTACCTTACTTGCAGCTTCTTCGTCAAATAATAATGATGTATTTTTCTTGACTGCAGCGTTATTAGATTCAATGCTCTCCAAGAAACTAAGTAACTGTTGTCTTTCTTCTACAGTTATATTTTTCTTTGCCGCAATTCCAGAGCCCTTGGCACGGCTTTGACCCATTTTTTCCGCCATAGTCGGTAGGTTACTCATTGTAAGCTCAACTAATAAATACGAGGCGGAATCATCCTGCAGCAGCAGTCCTGTTTCATATGATACCTCATGAGTTAAATCAAGCTCCTTCTTAATTAAAGCAGTATGGGCTGTGAATGATTGGTCAGGCGTCATCTGATCTAACTCAGTTTGAATTTTCTTTAGGTCACTTTTGATTGACTCCCACTCAGCAATATTCTCAATAATAAACTGATTGTCCGAAATTATTTTATCAATCAGCTGCATATCATTCTCAAGTTCTGCATCCTTTTGCTGTAAATCTTTTTTGAAATCGCTATTACCGTTTAAATATGAGGATGACATCCCCCTTCTCTCCTGCGTGTGCTTAATCATATTTCTAATCAAAATATTAGTTTCTATTCCCTTGCTCTGCTTTGTCTTGATGCTATAAACATGTTGGGCGTCTAATAACTGCATTGTCAAAAAAATACTCAACGGTATTAAAAAAAGTACAAAAATAAAGATGAACTTCCTGCTATACTTTAATTTATTCATCAGTTTGACCGATGGAGCGAAAATAATATTCATTCTAAAATCCCCCATTATTTTATTCAATAAATTTTTATCAGCCTACCTTTTTCTGTTAAACATCAAGTAACCCCCAATGCTTCCCAGTTCTTTCACACGGTATATCTTCGACAAAATTCTGCATTTATTTTATCACGGTTCTGATATAAAATCTATGAAAATCTACGTTAATAATATATCAACCCGGTGAATCAGCCCCACAGGAAGCGGCTGCAACCATTGAATAAGGGTATTGTAAATTGAAGAAGCGCACCATATATAACAGATATCAGCAAAAGCCGCATAATATATAGTATCGTTCCTATTTTTACAATACCCTCTATATTTCTATTTCCCATTTCCTGTGTCTGATTATTCCCGGTCTATGTCTAATTATTCTGGTCTTTCTATAACGCCCTAATCCCAAAGTACAGCAGCACAATAATTCCGAGTGCAATCCGGTACCAGCCAAATACTTTAAAATCATGCTTTTTGATATAGCTCATCAGGAATTTGATCACAACCACCGATACGGCAAACGCCACTACCATACCAATTACCAGTGTTAATGCCTCCACACCGGTAAATGCAAAACCAAACTTCACCATCTTGATTGCGCTTAACCCAAACATAACCGGAACAGCGAGGAAAAAGGTGAACTCTGCAGCGGCAACCCTGGACACGCCGATCAGCAATGCACCGATAATCGTTGCGCCGGAACGGGAGGTTCCCGGTATAATGGACAATATCTGGAACAAACCGATCATCAGTGCCGTCGTATAGGTAATATCAGATAATTTCCTGACATGCACCCTTCTTCTTTTATTCCAGCTTTCAACCACGATAAATGCGATACCGTAAAAGATCAAGGCCGCTGCAATGACAATGGGGGAATGCAGGTGTGCTTCAATATAATCATCAAAAAGAAGAGTTATAACAGCACCAGGGATACATGCAACCACAACCTTAAACCAAATAGAAAATATATCTTTTTTGATTATGGGTTTCGTCCTGTCTTTTAATTCAAAGGGAAACATTTTATTCCAAAACAATACCACTACCGCCAAAATTGCGCCCAGCTGAATGACAATGAAGAACATTTCCTTGAATGCATCACTCATATTAAGCTGCAGGAACTCATCAATGAGCAACATATGTCCTGTACTGCTGATAGGCAGCCACTCGGTAATTCCTTCCACAATACCGAGAACGATAACCTTTAGTATTTCAATTATATTCAATTCCATTATTTAGCTTACTCCTTTTTGATAGTGTAAATTCTGCCAGCACCATTATTATATATGTTTCAACGAATAACCTCAATATAATTCTTCAGAAATCAGAAAATCTTATGTCTCTTCAGAAACCAAAAAATTTTATGACCCTCCGGAAATCAGAAAACTTTATGTCCCTTCAGATTAAAAGATCCTTATACTTGCCCTGTATATATTAGCTCACATAATCATAATTATAGACAAAGACCCTATGGAGGTTGATATGAACCTATTCTATATGCTTTTGGCAGTTATGGCTGGCATCTTTACTACCATCGAATCCAGTATTAATTCACAGCTTAGTAAATATATCACCCCAAGCATGGCTACCCTTCATAGCCTGTTTGTAGGTATGACCTTTATCCTGCTCATCAATTTAATCAGCGGCAAGCTGAGCTATTATAGCCGGGTCACCACCGTCAAGCCCATTTGGCTGATTGGCGGCCTGTTTGGTGCATCCATTATCTATCTATCCGCCAAAGCCATCCCGGAGCTTGGGATTTCCAGTACGATTATCCTAATCCTCTCGGGGCAGCTGTTAAGCGGTCTGGTGATCGATGCCATTGCAAACAACGTGGAGATCAGCACAAGGAAAGCCGCCGGCCTTATTGTATTTCTTATCGGGGCAATCATTTATCTTAAAGAATGAAAATAAAAGCATTGACAAGCTAACGATCATTAGCTAAAATAAAGCTAACAAACATTAGCCAAATTAAATAAAGGATGTTATAAAAATGCGCGATACAAAGGAACGAATTTTAAATGAGGCTCTGTCCTTATTTTCCGTAAGGGGCTATGATGGCGTATCTATGTCGGATATCGCCGGGGCGGTTGGGATTAAAGCAGCCTCCATTTATAAGCATTATTCCGGAAAAGAGGACATATTCCACACAATTGTACAAAGCTTTGAAGAAAAAACGGACAGCATTTTTCATCCGGAATTGCTTGAGAACAGCCAATATATGGACATTTCTCCCGGAATGCTGGTTGGGATGATCCAGCATACCTTCCGGCTATATGCAAGTGACCCTTTTCTATCAAAATGCAGGAAATTATTTATGATAAGCTCCTTCGGCAGGCCGGAGACCGGACAATTGTACACAAAATATTTTATTACGATGCCTATCCAATATCAGACCGGGATATTTGAAGCACTCCAGAAAACAAAGGCTTCCAAGGAATTATATTCCCCGGAAAAGGATCCCTCTATTATGGCATACCATTTTTATACCCCAATCCTCATTCTATTGCAGGAATATGATTATAAAAATGTAACGCTGGAAGAGGCATTAAGACAGATAGAGCTATTGGTTACCCAATTTGCGGAGGTATACGGCCTATGAAAATAGCAGTTATCCATGGACAATCACATAAAGGAAACACCTACCATATCACCCATATGCTGTTGGATCAATTAAATTGTGCCAAAGAAAATATTTCAGAATTTTACGTAAATAGCATTGATGCCTGCGTAGGCTGCTATCAATGTATTATGAAGGGTGAGGATACCTGCCCCCACCGCAGCCAAATAGGAACAATGATAGCTGCCATTGAGGAATCGGATGTAATTATTATTGATTCCCCTACTTATGTGCTGAGCATGTCAGGCCAGTTAAAGACCTTCTTCGACCATATGGGGTACCGCTATATCTCACACCGCCCCCATCCTTCCATGAAAGGGAAAATAGGGGTTGCCATATCAACTACAGCCGGAGCAGGTGCCAGGAAAACCACAAAAATGATCGCGTCACAGATGTTCTGGTGGTCCGTCGGGAAGACCTATCAGCTCCCGGCAACCGTTGCCGCCATGAGCTGGAACCAGGTAAGTGAAAAAAATAAAGCAAAGGCAGAACAAAGAACAGCCCGGTTGGCAAAGGCAGTCCAAAAAAAATTAGGACATGTGAAACCGGGGATCAAGGCAAGATTTATGTTTTTTATTATGAAGCAGATGCATAAAGGGATGGATTACAACCCGCTTGACATGGAATACTGGAAAGTCCAGGGCTGGATTTAGGAGATGCCTTCTAAAAAACGGAATGATGCTGTGGGGCATTCATTCCGTTTTTGCTATTAAAGCCTTGATCTACTTTGTCTGGTTTACCACCTGAAGCAGCTCTTCGGAGGTAGCGCTGATCGAATCCACCGAAACAGCTACATCATTTACTGACTTTAACTGCTCCTCGGAAGCTGCGAGAATCATTTTCAATTCATCCATGCTTTCTACCGTCAGCTTGCTGATACCCTCCACAGCCGAATTAATCTTCCCGCCGTTGTCAGCTACTGTGTCAGACAGGTGCGCCGTATTCAGGGCCAGGGAATTTACTTTTTCGATGGAATATGTAATTTCTTCGGAGGATCTATCTGCTTTGCTGATTAAGGTCAGACCCTCTTCCACAATCTTCGCATTATGGTCCATGGAATCAACTGCTTTCTGCGTATCCTCCAGGACATTCTGGATCAGTCCGGCGATATTGCCGGCCGCATGCTGGGACTGTTCCGCAAGTGCCCTGATTTCTGAGGCAACTACTGCAAAACCCTTTCCCTGCTCCCCTGCCCGGGCTGATTCTATGGATGCATTGAGGGACAACAGGTTTGTCCTGGTTGCGATTCCTCCGATAATCTCAGCAATGTTTGCAATTTCACTGGACTTCTCACCCAGCCTGAGGATAATCTCGCGGCTTCCCCTGGTCGCCTGGTCAATCTGCTGCATCCCCTGGGCAGCGTCCTTCATATTAACGGCATTATGGTCCGTAAGTGTCTTGGCCTCCTGTGACAGCTTCAGGATTTCCCTGTTGTCATCCGCTATCGTATGCAGGTTGGTGGCAACCTCCGATACTACTGAGCTTGCATGGTCAACATATTGGATGGTTTTCTGCGAACCGTCCACAATATTACCGGTCTTTTTTGTAATTTCTTCATTGGACCTGATTGCATGGTCCGTGATCTCAGAGAGCGCTTTCACGGAATCTGCCAGGGTGCTTGACACCTCATAGGATTTATCCGTTAATGCCATAATGTGTTCCAGGGTGCTCTTCTGTTCTTCTGCCCCCACCGCATTCTGTAATAAGCCCTTTGTCCTCTTTGCCAGGGTGATAAAAATCACGGACACAGCAACCAGCTCGATACCACGTGGGATGATAGAATAGACCACCATGTTGTAGGGTTCCTGCGCATTGCGGTCAACTACTCCTCCTGCGTAAAGGGAGCCAAGCTGGCTGAGGGCGAAGGCTATCTCGGAAGTAATCAATGCATACCAGCTTAATTGTCTTGAAAAATACAGGCTGGCTATGGCGACGGGATATACAAAGAGAAGAACAACGTTATGACCCAGCAGCAAGGACATATTCGCAATCATAAGCACACAGACCGTTACGATAATATACTTTACCCAGCGTCCGGTTCTCTTTAATACCAGAACCAGGAATGAGGGGAGCAGCATCATTACGGCTGCAACAGCCATTGCAATTGTCATGGCTGCCATCGGTACAACAAAAATACCCACCACATTTAAAATATAAACCAATGCAATAAACGAAATAGTTATCATAGTTATTATCGCTGCAAACCTATTCGCTTCCTGCTCATTTCTTAATAATATTCCTTTGTCGTTCATTCGTTATCCTCCTCAAAAAATCGGCGCATATTCAAGGCTATTATAGCAGGTATGGAAGAAAATACAATATTTTTTGATACTTTTTGGTTTTTATGTACATTTAAATCAATAGAGCTAATCTTCTATTCCAAATAAACCAGTTTACCCATATTTGTATAAATACATTGAATTCACACACACTAAATTCATAACAAACAAAGGGAGTGAAGCTATGAGCAAACAATCCAACCAAAAATATAGAAAAGAAAAAGAAAAGGAACATTTAAACAAAGCCGGAATTGATATAACTGCCCCTGGTTCTGAGAAAGACAAGCTAAATAAGGACAAGCTTCATAATGAATATGATTCTTATGCGAACCGTTCAGATTCATAGGAATAAACAAAAAAGGGATGAACGCCTCGGTGATCATTCCTTTTTTCTGACTATTCATCTTTATTGTCCCTGCCATATATAGATTGATGAATTCCAATATTTGTGTTACATTGAACTTAAAAACAAAACGTGAAAAAGATTTATACCCGATCAAGGAAAAGCTCACTATGATTGGCTTGCTACAGCAGACAGGATCACGTATCAAAGCAAATCAATATGGAGGTAAATCAATATGGGAGAAAAAAGCAAGTATGATATCATTGGCGCCAGGCATGCCCTCAATGGGATCCGTTGTGCTTTAAAAACTGAGAAAAACGTAAAGATTGATTTTATCATAGGGATTGCCGTACTAGCTGCCTCATACCTTTTATCTGTGCCAAAAGCAGAGGTCATCCTACTCATAATAACAATCGGAATTGTAATATCCGCAGAGCTGTTTAATACGGCCATTGAGAAAGTAGTGGATTTAATCTGTATTGATATCTTAAAGAATCAGCTTCAAAGGGATGAATATAATGCCTTTG
>JARKQP010000833.1 GCA_029974875.1 Mobilitalea sp. | reverse complement strand
TTTACGCGTAAGATTTATAGCTTATATGACGCAGGTTTAGAAGGTGAGATCGATATTATTGGAATTATTCCGTTGTTTCAATTGAAAATAGAAGGCGATAAAGTGTGAAAAGAAATTTTAAGACACCGCAAGATGGTGTCTAAGAATTTCTAGTGTGCCATGAATCGCACACCTTTCACACAGGAAGAACGGGGAAGCAGCATTCTTCTCACTGATTGTTAGCGCTGCTACGGCAGCATGACGTGAAGGTTGAAAGAAATAAAAATAATAAACGAAGGGGGACCGGGTCCATGCCAGCACTTTCGTGGCGATTTGTGCGGTAAAAGGGCAATGCCTGTAATGATAGGCAATGCCTGTTATTACAGGCATGGACATAATAATAGCATGAAGAAACTGATTGATATTTACCGCAATACAAACCAATATGTCAATGATGCGATTGACCGGATTATCGTAGGGATTCATCTGAAAAAGCAGAAGGATGGCTGTAAGATGATAATGCTTAGCGGTTGTGAACCGGGAGTTGGAACCACAACTATTTCAATCAGTTTAGCTATTTCCATGGCAAATACAGGTTGGAGAACCATTTTAATTGATGGCGATTTGCGTAAAATGGAAAAATATAAGCGGTTAAATAAAGGTGCTGAAATCGGTTTGTCTGAATTTTTATCAAATAAAGCCTTATATCATGAAATTATTTATGATACGAACCATGATAACCTATTTTATATTTCCAGCGGAAGGGGGGCATTAAATCCCGTAAGCCTGCTATGCTCGGACAAAATGGAGGAGCTGATAGGGAGATTGAATGAGGGCTATGATTATATTGTTATAGATATGCCCTCCGTAACCACTTCAATCGATGCAAATGTATTAGCGAATAAAGTGGATAGCATTATTCTTGTATCCGCCTATGCCAAAACGGACAAAACCAGCATCAGGGAATCGAAGGATGCCCTAACCAATTCAGGGGGTAACATTATGGGAATTATATTAAATAAAATGGAAGCCTCGACCTATGGAACCATTATTAAGAATTTTGACTATTATAAGGATCAGAAATATGTGAACAGACGTACAAGGGCAAAAGCAAATTATAGCTATAAAGAGGATATGCAAAGAAGAGGATAAATAAAGAGTTTTTTATGGAATACCGATAACCCGGATTACGAAAGGAAGCGTCATGAAAATACTGATGGTGAATAAATTCCTATACCCAAGAGGAGGGGCGGAAACCTATTTTTTGAAGATAGGCAGCTATTTGGAAAGAATTGGGCACCGGGTCGAATATTTTGGAATGTATGATGAGAAGAATACAGTTTCAAACAGTGCTAACGGATATACATCCCATATGGATTTCCATACTTCAGGAATACGGCGCATTCTCTACCCAATCCGTATTATATATTCTTTCCAGGCCAGGGAAAGGCTTAGAAAAGTCATCAGGAAATTCAAGCCGGATATTGTCCATCTGAATAATATAAATTTTCAATTAACGCCCTCTATCATAGAGGAGATACACCAGCACCATATTCCAATGGTCCAAACGGTACATGATTACCAAATGCTCTGTCCGAACCATATGATGTTTAACCTTCTTACTAAAAAACCATGTGACCTGTGCTTGGAAGGCAGTAAGTGGAATTGTGCCAGGTATAGCTGCATTCACGCATCAAGGTTAAAAAGTGCTATTGGCTCTATGGAAGCACTTTTATACGTAAGACGGAAAACCTATGGGCTGGTTGATTTGTTTATATGCCCAAGCTATTTCTTGGAAGGGAAATTACAGCAGGCAAAGCAATTCTTAGGGAAAACGGAAGTATTACATAATTTTATAGAATTGGAAGACAGCCCGGAGGAGGAAAAGAAGGAGGATTATATCCTCTATTTTGGCCGGTTGTCGGAAGAAAAAGGGTTTGGAATGTTCCTTAACTGCTGCAGAAAATTGCCCCATATTAAGGTCAGGATTGCAGGGACGGGACCTCTTGAGCATATGTGCAAGGGAATTCCGAACGTAGAATTTGTCGGATTTAAAACAGGGGATGAATTGGACACATTAATTAAAAAGGCAAAGTTTTCAGTTTATCCCTCGATCTGGTATGAGAATTGTCCCCTCTCCATCCTCGAATCGGAAGCCTTAGGGACGCCGGTAATTGCAAGTAAACTGGGGGGGATTCCTGAATTAATTGAGGATAATGAAACTGGGATTCTTATAGAAGATATCCATGAAGATAATTTAGCAAAAGAAATAGATGCACTGTATAGGGACAGCAGGAAGCTTCAAAGCATGTCGGAAAAATGCATTGCAAAAAGAACAAAGCTGGTTTCTTTAGAAGCCTATGGGAATAAAATGGTCGAAATATACAGTCGCTATACAAAATAAATGCAGGGATGAAACCGGAATACATTCTACTCCAATTGAATGGGAAATGGGTAAGAGGATATACGGGAGAAAGGAGAAAGCTGTTCGTTTGGATGGCAATAGATAGAATGAAGGTAGCAATGATCGGTCATAAAAGGATTCCCTCGAGAGAGGGGGGCATCGAGATTGTAGTTGAGGAATTGTCAAAGCGTCTCGTAAAAACCGGGCATGAAGTGGTAGCTTATAACCGGAAAGGGAAGAAAGCAGAGAATGGCAAGCCAATGAAATCCACCGGACAATCCTATGAAGGGATAGGGCTGGTAACAGTTCCTACAGTTTGCAGGAAAAGCCTGGATGCATTCGTATATTCGTTCCTGGCTACCATGAGGGCATTATTTGGGAGGTATGATGTAATTCATTATCATGCAGAAGGATCCAGTGTTATGCTTCTTATCCCACATCTTTTTAACATTAAAACAATGGTAACAATACATGGGCTGGACTGGCAGAGGGCAAAATGGGGAGGTCTGGCAACCAGGTACCTTTTATTGGGTGAAAAAATTGCTGCAAAATATGCGGATGAGGTTATTGTATTGTCTTCAAATCTGCAGGATTACTTTTTAAAAACCTACGGCCGGAAAACCCACTATATTCCGAATGGCATCAACATAGCGCAGCCGGTGGAAGCTGATATCATAAAAAAGAAATTTGGTCTGGAGAAAAACGGCTATCTCCTATTTTTGGCAAGAATAGTACCGGAAAAAGGGCTTCATTACCTGATTAAAGCATACCGGAGCATGAATACGGAAATAAAATTGGTAGTAGCAGGTGGCAGCAGTTATTCTGATGAATATATGGAGGAAATAAAAGCATTAGCCGCTGGAGATACCCGAATTATACTGACAGGTGCAGTCTATGGAAGGGAGCTGGAGGAGCTCTTTAGCAATTGCAGGGCTTATGTCCTGCCAAGTGATATAGAGGGAATGCCCCTAAGCCTGCTGGAAGCTATGAGCTATAAGAGGAAATGCATTGTAAGTGATATCCATGAGAATCTTGAAGTGACAAAGCATCCGGAGCTATCCTTCCGGAAGGGTGATATTACTTCCCTTAGGAAAGTGCTTGAGAAAAACATTACGGATAACAATTGTGGGGAAGCGGAGGATACCGGTAGCTTTATGGAATATGATTTGTCGGAATATGATTGGGATATCATCGCCGGCCAGTATGCCAGGCTCTATAGAAGTATCAAGGAAGGAGATAAAGCGTGGAGGTTCCAAAGACAATAACCGTTCTGACACCGACCTATAACCGTGCCCATCTGCTGGAAAGGCTTTATTCTTCTTTAATTGTACAAACGAACCAGGAATTCCAATGGTTTGTGATGGATGATGGGAGTACGGATCATACCGGTGATATGGTAGAAGGCTTTAGGAAGGAAGAAAAAATAAAGCTCATTTATTTGTATCAGGACAACGGGGGCAAGCATAAGGCGATAAATAGGGCTTTAAAGCAAATAGACACGGAATTGGTATTTATCGTAGACAGTGATGATTACCTTACGGAAGATGCCTGTGAGATTATCCTGGATTATCATAAGAAGTATAGGGAAAATAGATTATTGTGTGGCTATAGTTTTCTGAGGAAATATCCGGATGGAAGAATTAACAATGCAAAATTCCCCAAGGATGAACTGCTGGAAAGCTATATTGAATGCCGGATTAACCGGTCCATTGGGGGAGATAAGGCAGAGGTCTTCTCCACCGGCTGCCTGAGGGAGTTTCCATTTCCGGAATTCCCGGATGAAAGATTCTTAAATGAGGATGTTGTATGGATTCAAATGGCAGGGAAATACCGTATGGTACATATCAACAGGGCAATTTACATCGGGAGCTATCTGGAAGATGGTATTACCCGGAAGGGGAAAAAACTGAAGGCAGAAAATCCACTGGGAGGGATGGAGCGTGGCAAAGCAATGATGTCACCGGAATGCAAATTAAGCATCCGCCTTAAGGGCGCCTTACAGTATGCGGTTTTTGGCTGGTTTGCAAATATAAAAACGGCAGATTTGGTGGATAACACGGTTAACAGACAGCTGACATTACTATGCCTGCCCTTCGCTTATGCTATATACATATACTATAGGGCTCATTTTTGCGGTAAGAGTGTTAATCATACGATATGAGGTGGAAGCTTATGGGAAAGAAACCTTTGGTTACAATCATATTGCCAATGTATAATGCGGAGGCCTTTTTGCCAAGGTGCTTAGAATCCGTGCTAAACCAAACCTATCAGAATTTTATTCTTTTAATCATTGATGACGGATCTACGGATGGAAGCAAAGGGGTCAGCGATGCTTATGCCTGTAAGGATCCAAGGATCATATACTGCCATAAAAAGAATGAAGGGGTGGCAATGGCAAGAAACTGCGGTATCGGGATTATCCAAAATTCCTACATGGATTCGAAATATACCTATTTTATGGACGCGGATGATTACCTTGCCCCAAATATGATAGAAATTTTAGTAGAAGAGGCGGAAGAAAGCAAGGCAGGGCTGGTAATGTGTAATTTCTATTACTGGTATGAGTATGGGACAAGAAAAAATAAAGCCCTGGATGCGGATGGAAGAATTGGGCAAATGCAATATGCCTTAAGGATATTAAAAAAACCAATGAGCTTTTATTATGGTGTTATATGGAACAAGCTGTATAGGACAAAGGATGTCTGCAGGCTCCGGTTTACAAGGGACGTTGATGTGGGAGAGGATTTCATCTTTAACCTGGAGCTGGTTCCGCATCTGGAGAGAGTTTCCATTATCTCAAAGCCCTTGTACTATTACAGGAAATTTGGGAATCCGGATGCCTTAACGAATAGGGGAAGGGATTTAAGCAAGTCCTTCAATAACAGACTGGTAATGTTCGCAGAATACAAGAAATTATATCAGGATTTAGGGCTCTATGAGCTTAACAGGAACCGGATTTTAAACTATATGCTGGAAAGCATCTATGACCTGAAGTTTTTTGAGGAAATTTATTTCAAGAAAAATAGGGGACAGGCAGAGCCGCACAGGAAGTACTTGGACAAGATAAAAATAAGGGAGAGTTATCTAAAGGAGATGCCGGCCGCCGTATTTGTGTTCCGCTCAGGATATTACCACATAAAAAAACAGCTATTAATTATCCGGTATTACTATAGAAGGCTCAGAACCAGAAGTGTCAGGCGGACCCGGGGTGTTGAAGGCCTCTTACAATGATTAGTGCTAAAGCAAAGGAATATAACAAATGGATGACTTAATCAGTATCATCGTACCGGTTTATAAGGTGGAACAGCTGCTGGAGCGTTGCGTGGCGAGTATCATGAACCAAACCTACAAAAATATAGAGATTATTCTGGTTGATGACGGTTCCCCTGACCGCTGCCCTAAAATCTGCGATGAGCTGTCAGGAAAGGATCATAGGATTATTGTTCTTCACCAATCAAACAAGGGGTTATCAGGTGCAAGAAATTCCGGGCTTGAAATCGCAAAGGGCAAATATATCGGATTTGTTGATTCCGATGATTTTATACATCCGCAGATGTATGAAATTCTATACTATCATATGAAGAAAACGGATTCCATGCTGGCAGTATGTAATTATATGCCGGTGGATGGACAGGCTCCGGACAGGGGGAACCTGGCTGCGGAGCAGCTGGCTTACAGGCTATATGATGCCGGGGAGCTGATGTGTAAGATGTATGATCCCAGCTATTATTATATCGTAATGGCATGGAATAAATTATATAATAGGGAATTGTTTGACGGGCTGCGTTATATTGAGGGAAAGATTCACGAGGATGAATTTGCGATCCATCGTATATTGGCAAGCTGCGACAGAATCGTGGTAGTACCGGCAGCATTGTACTACTACTATCACCGTTTTGAAAGCATCATGGGAGAAGGCTTTAGTTTAAAAACTCTGCACAGGCTGGAGGCCTACGAAGACCGCCTGGACTATCTGAAGGCTATGGATATGAAGCATGCACTGGAAAATACCCTTGTGCAATATTTTAATGAATTGATCAGAATGTACTTTTTAGTCAAAAGATACTATCCGGGGCACGGCAGCCTGATCTGGGATTTAAGGGAAAAAATTATGCAGAATTACCGTAAGCTCAAATTGAATACCCTTATAAAATACAGGAGCCATATTTACCACTGGGGAAGAAGATACGTAAAATTTATGCTGTTCAGATTATACTTTAAATATCCCTTTGGTAATTCCTTTCATCCGCTGGACGGACGGAATAATTAAGGGCAGCTATTTTGCTTTGGACAGTAATCGGGGAGGATACAATTGCTAAAATTATCACTTAATAAAGTAGTGCTGGCCTGTATGCTGTTTTTTCCTATCACAACCATATTGCAGGGGCTGCCGGTATTTGGCTTAATTAATAAAGCAGTGGTATTTTTGATGGTTTTACTCATATTGATTGGCTGCTTTATTGACAAAATAGAAGCAATTGACTTAGGTTTAGTGATTCTTGCGGTGGGGCTTTCCGTTTATGCATTCATTATAACGGAAGGAGACTTCCATAATCCCAATATGGTAACCTATCTAGGATTTTGGGTTGTTTTTTTCATTTATATCAAAAACCAATATGCATCCATTATGGAGGTGCTTGAAAAGAATCTTTTCCTGGTTGAGGCCGCGGTCATAGTGTGGAATATATTGGTTTTCATATCTTTTTTTGTAGAGAGCTCCTATGTTTCTACCTGGGGAGGCCGGTACTTCCAGTCCTTTTCCAATGGGGAGCACCGGTTTGCCAGCACCTGCCTTCTCACATTTTGTCTGGGGTGGATTTTATATAAAAAAAGGGACCGGGCAACATATTTACTGCTGCTGGTTATCCCATTAACGGGCTTTTTTATATGTGGTGCAAGAACCTATATCGGGGTCATAGTTATTTATATATTGGCACTGTGTTTTGTTGAAATCCGAAATAAAAAAAACTTTCTGCTTGCAGGTGCTTTTATGGTAGGGCTTGCAGGCTGGCTTATTCCTATGACACCCACAGGAAGTAAATTTTTATATACCTATTCCCAGGCACTGGCAAGCATGGATTTTTGGGCGGCCATAACAAATGGAAGGAATATTTTTTGGGCAATTGACTTGAATTCCTATTTAAAACTGGGCAGCATAGATAAATTTTTGGGCAAGGGGATTAATTATGTATATGATATCAATTACTACTCAGGGCATGGACTGATCTGGGCACATAATGATTTTATTAACCTGTTGTTAACCAATGGGCTGGCAGGCTTATTCTTATATCTCTATGTATTTTATCTGTTCATAAAAGCCGGGATGGCAAAAGGGAAGGATAAGGTGGGGAAGAGGAGCAGCATTATAAGGTTTGCACTGTTCTTTTTCATTGCGATATGGGGTATCAACGCCATGTTTAATATGGTGTATACCTATACCTGTTCTGTATTGGCTGTTCCGTTTATATTTTACACCTTAATAAGAAGAGATAAGGATGGGCATTATGGAATGCAAAAAAATGATTAGTATCATCATACCCGTATATAATTCGGGAAGGTATATTGAACAATGTATTACAAGCATTACGGGACAGGACCAGGAAGGATATGAAATTATTCTTGTTGATGATGGATCGGAAGATGGGAGCAGGGATATATGTGAAAGGTATGCGCAGCAATATGGCCATATCACCCTGGTCCATAAAGAAAATGGGGGAGTATCCTCCGCCCGGAATGCCGGTATGGCCAATGCCAAAGGGAAATATATCATGTTTATTGACAGTGATGATTATCTCGAGCCTATTGCGCTGGAAAGCATCCGCCGCATTATTGCCGGAAAGGAATATGATTATGTCATTTACAATTACTATACGGTCCATGGGGAAAAAAAAAGGACGGTAAGCTTTTTAAAGGGACTATACTCGCCTAAGGAATTATTTAAAGACTATGACATATATAGAAAGCACATGTACTATAATTCCATATTTAATAAGCTGTATAAGAAAGAAATCCTTGATAAACACGGCATTTTTTTTGAAACGGGCCTGACCATGGGGGAGGATTTACTCTTTAATCTGAGCTATGCCGAAGCCGTGCAGGAAATATATATTCATCAATACCCCCTGTATAATTACAGGAGCGACAATCAGGATTCGTTAATGCACAGGTATTATAGTGATTTTAATTCTATCCAGAGGAAATTAATCCTCAGTGAAATCAGATATTTTAAGGAGCTGGACAGCGCTTTGAATCCGGAATTTTGCAGGGCAATCTACATGCAAATCATTTATACCTGTAAGCATTATCTGGCAGCAGACCTTCCTAAGGGTATGAAAAAGAGCAAGGTCAGGGAGACCCTGCAAATGTTTCAGGACATAGGCTGGGGGAGCTTTAGTAAGGAAAAAGCTTTAATCAGGACAAGCCAGCGCTTCAGGACAGATTTGTTGCTTAGGCTGTATGTTAAGCTGAAGGAATTTGGAGAAAGCTATTCGTCTGATTGAAAGCCAGGCCACAAGAGGAGTTAAAGAAAGAGCTAAAGAAGGAAGTTAAAGAAGGAGCTAAAGGAGTAGAGGAATGCGCAGGATAGAATTTACCGCCAAGAACTTTTTTTGGGCAACAATAAGTTCCGTTGTATCCGCTGTTTTGGGGTTTGCTTCCAGAACTATCTTTTTAGGTTCTCTGGATATTAAGTACCTCGGACTAAACAGCCTTTTTGTCAATGTCATCGCAATGCTGTCCTTGAGCGAGCTCGGCATTGGTGTTGCCATAAACTATAGCCTATACAAACCAATTGCTGAAAATGATATAGAAAGAATAAAATCCCTGATGCATTTTTATAAACGGGCATACCAGTATATCGGCGGTATCGTGACAGTCATCGGGCTGGGGGTTATGCTGTTTTTACCCTATATTGTAAAGGATGGGGATGGCATCAAAAATCTCTATTTAATTTACCTGATATTTCTTTTCAACGCCTCCTATTCTTACCTGTTTAGCTATAAGCGGACCTTGCTGGCAGCAGACCAGAAAGCCTACAGGCTGACGATGATCGATATGACTGTCAACGCCTGTACAGCTATTTTACAGATGCTGATGCTCCTATTATTCAAAAGATATCTCATTTACCTGCTGATATCGGTGGGGATCGGTATCCTACAGAATATCTATATTAACCGGTACATAAACAAAGCCTATCCATATTTACTGGATAAACAAATTGCCAGGCTGTCCAAAAAAGACAAAGCCGGCCTGATGAAAAATATTAAAGCCTTGATGCTGCATAAAATCGGTGATTTATGTATTTTTCAGACAGATAGTATTATTATTTCCTCTTTTATTAATATCACAATGGTCGGAGTAATATCAAATTATACGCTGCTGATCAATACCGTTAATAGATTTATGTCCAATGCCATTAATGCGGCTAATGCAAGCCTTGGAAATATTATTGCGGTGGAAAATAATGAGAAGCAAAAATCCATATTCCATAAATATGATTTTCTTGCATTTTGGGTATACAGCTGGTCAGCCCTGTGTTTTTATTTTCTGCTCAATCCCTTTATTACCCTATGGCTTGGAAAATCAATGGTTTTAGACCAGAGGACGGTTGGAATGGTGCTGATCAATTTCTATATACTGGGAAGGAGACTGCCGGTAGATAATATCAAATCAGCAGCCGGTGCCTACCGCCAGGATAAGTATGTACCCATGATAGAGTCCCTGATAAATTTAGTGAGTTCCATTATTGCAGTTAAATATCTGGGGGTATTTGGAGTGTACCTGGGCACCTTTCTAAGCAGCATACTGCCGGCGGTATATAAGCCTATCGTTGTATACAGGCATGTTTTTCAATCAGATGTGAGGGAATACTTTATTTCCTATATAAAATATGCATTGGTATTGCTTGGAAATGTACTGGTCCTATCCTTATTCATAAGGTTATTTGTTCCTGTAGAGATTACGGTAGCCTCATTTATCATGAGGGGATTGGCCTGCCTGGTATTGCCTAATTTATTTATGTACGCCGTTTACCGGAGGACGGAGGAATTCCAATACATCATAAATCTGTTTACTAGAATAACCCTAAAAAAGAGCTTACCAAGATTAAACGGGTGGCACTGATCTTTTTCGTGCCGTGCTAGAAAGCAACTTCTGATAATATATTACGGAAAGGGACTGGAAAATGAAAAAAAATTTATTTGAATATTTTTTACTGGCATGCTTTGCTTTTTTCCTGATCTGTCTTAAGGGCGGATATGTATCAGGTAATGCAGCTGGGGAGGCTATGGCAGCCGGTCTGGACGGCCCGGGTCTAAGCGAAACAAATATTGACCTGAAGGTTGGGGAGCAGTTTGATATCAACATAGAGAGAAAGCTGGCAAATTCAAAGTATAAATGGGTTTCTTCAAATGAGGAGGTTATCCGGGTTTCCAGCCCATATGGAGTAGTAACTGCAGTGGGACAGGGAAAGGCAACTGCGACCTGTAAGGTTACGGCCGGGAACCGGCAGAGCTTTGTATTAAGCTGTGATGTTAATGTAGCAGAGCAGGAACCAGGCGTAGTATGGGAGGATGAGTTTAATATATCGTCCATAAATAGGACAAAATGGGACTTTGAATATGGGTATGTGCGTAATTTTGAATTACAGGAATATGGTGACAGCCCTAAAAATGCATTTATACGGGATGGAACGCTGGTGATCAGGGCAACTAAGGATGACCAGGGGCAATGGGCATCAGCCTGCCTTTTGACTAATAATAAATTTGAAGCCGGGAATGCAAGGATTGAGGCCAGAATAAAATTACCAAAAAAGAATGGAGCCTTTCCCGCATTTTGGCTGTTAGGAGCCAATTACGAGATAGATTATAATAAGCAGCTGGAGTTAGGTGATTCCTGGCTGGATGCAAGAGAAATAGACATTATGGAATCCTTTGGAAAGGGGCTGGAGATACAGGGTGGTGTCTTCTTTCAGGAAACCTCTGATGCAGCAGCCTTAAGCCATTATTTTGAGAACTCACAAAAAATAGATATAACACAATTCCATACCTATGCAATTGAGAAAAGCGACCATAAAATGGATTTTTATTGTGATGACAACCTGTATTATTCCTATGAAATAAAAGACAAGGGCTTAAGGAACCCCTTTTATCTTCTGCTGAATCTGGCTGTAGGGGCGGCGGGTGGCACCCCGGACCAAGGGACCACGGAAATGGAAATGGTAGTTGATTACGTAAGGGTTACGACATTAAAGGGAGATCCCGCAACAGAGCTCCAGTCCATTTCCCTTGGGAAGGCCGTACTTTACGGTAAAGCTGGTGACGTGAAAAAAATCGGCTTAAAATTATCCCCTTGGAAGGCGCAGAATAGAACGGTGGTCTGGAAATCATCCGATCCTAAGGTGGCAGCTGTCTATGGTGGGTTTGTGCACATGAAAAAAACAGGAACCTGTTTTATTACTGCAACCACCTACAATGGATTAAGGACCACCTGTAAGGTGGTATGCGAGTAAAGGATGTACCGGCTTCTTCTGTTTCACAAGATGGAAACAGAGGAAATCAATGTTCCGGTGGAGCTAATAATTTTAATAGGAGGCCATGATGGTAGACAATTCTTATAAAGATAATATGAAGGGGAGGAGGATATTTTTTATAAATAGTAATGAAAATTCTTTAAGTACATCTTTGTTTTTTAAGCTATTATTTTTAGTTTCTGCTTCAAGCATGACAGCATTGTTTTCAACGGTCTGGAGCTGGAAATATGCGGCGGTCGGAGTTCTTTGCTCCTCTGTAATTTTGTGGTGGCTAATTTTCCGGGCTGGGATCTTGGATAAAATCCTCCTGCATAATATAAATAAACCGCAAATGCTGATATCGGTTGCTTTAACGCTTGTTTCTATGCAGCAATTTGTTAACGCACTCTATAGTAGCAAGAAGATTACTGATATATTTTTGTTCAGGCAGCTCCCTTCCAAGTACTACGAAATGATAGATAAAGGGGTGGTAATTGCCATAGGATGTGCTGCGGTACCGGCTATCATTGTTTTTATGTATTGGCTGGTACAGCGCGCTTACATAATATTGACCGATTTTATAACAACGATGGATAGGGTGGAGAAGTACTATCTGGTCATTGCAGGAGCTTTGATGGCGGTGGCAGTATTCGTTATTTTCGGCCTGACGAATGCTTTTTATGTACCTTATAATGGGCGGGAAATAGCCCCTTATGATGTGATTTATACTACTGATTCGACACCGATGGTTATGACAAATCCCTATATTAATATTGGATCCATACTTAATGATACCAACCAACCCTTATTTGGGGTATTTGCATTGCCTTTTGGAGCAGCAGCGATGCTGGTCTCAAAAATAGCATTTTTTATTCCAAATGCCTATGTACTCATAATTTGTATAATACAAATACTCATTTTATTAAGTACCAATATTATGATAGCACGTATGCTTCAGACCAGGGGCTCTGTTAAAGCGATACTTCTGATTGCTATAACAGCATTATATCCAACGCTGCTCTTTACACTTGCGATGGAGCAATATATATTTTCAACCTTTTGGCTGGTGCTTATGCTTTATTCCTATTTGTCACATAAGGAGGATTTGGAGTTTTATTACATTGCAGCGGCAGGTTCCTTAGTAACAAGCTGTGTTGCTATTCCAACGTTGTACCAAAAGAAGCCCTGGAAGGAATGGGTAAAGGACAATGTCCGTATAGGAGCCAAATTATTGGCAGTAATTATAATAGCCGGCAAAATGCCTCTGTATTGTCAAATTGTTTCGGCAATTAAATCACTAATGCAGTTCACCGGGGTAAAGGTTTCCTTTTTGGATAGGCTGCTCCAATTCATAAACTTTGTTGCAGCCTGCTTCGTCAGGCCGGCGGGCGGGGTAGACAAAGAAAACTTTGCAGCTATTTCCTATCAAATGAATACGGTGACAAAATTAAACTACTTAGGGGTTATATTGTTGTTCTTAATGATTTTGGGCTTTGCTTTAAATTATAAGAATAAATTTGCCAGGATATGTTTTTGCTGGGTTATCTTCTCGTTTTTTATACTTTGTATCATTGGCTGGGGAACGGCTGAAAATGGGCTGATCTTATATTCACTCTACTTTTATTGGGCATTTTATGCATTGCTATTTCTGCTTTTTGAGAAGCTTTTTTCAAAATATTCTACGCTAAAACACTTGGTGTATGCCGCATTTATAATTTTACTGTTGGCTTTCAACCTGAAGGAGATTTATGGGCTCATTGGTTTTGGCATGCAATATTATCCGGTAGGATAGATCCACGGTCTTTGTCAGAAGGGAGGATTCAAATGAAAAAGTATTTTAAACTGATGAGGGTAAAGCATTATATAAAGAATGTGATTATTATGCTGCCGCTGATTTTTAGCGGAAAGCTTTTTGATATCGGCTTGCTGCAAAGGACTTTGGTGGGGGTGGTAGGCTTTTCCTTTATGTCCTCGGTGATTTATATCATTAATGATATACGGGATGCTGAAAACGACCGTAATCACCCGACCAAGTGTAAAAGACCAATAGCAAGCGGTGAGATTTCTATGAAATCGGCCCATATCTTTGCGCTTGTGTTCTTTCTGGTTTCCTTAATCATAAACTACTATATTAATAAAGGTGCATGGGAGGGCTGGGTCTTTTTTATCCTGTATTTTATGCTTAACATATCCTATAGCCTTGGTTTGAAGAATATTCCAATCGTGGATGTTGCTATCCTCGTATCCGGTTTTCTTCTCCGTTTGCTTTTTGGATCCGCTATTACGGGGATAGAAATTTCAAAATGGCTGTACCTTACTGTGATTTCCCTCTCCTTTTATCTGGGTCTTGGCAAGAGGAGGAATGAGGGCGGAAAACAAACGGATGGCAATACCAGAAAGGTGCTGAAATTTTATAATTATAATTTCTTGGATAAAAACATGTATATGTGCATGGCCTTGGCAATTGCCTTCTATTCCTTATGGAGTGTCGATAGCGTAACTGTATACAGGGTAGGAAGCTCCAATTTAATATGGACTGTTCCGCTGCTAATCTTGGTATGCATGAAATATAGTTCAATTGTTGAAGGGAATTCGGATGGGGATCCGGTGGAGGTTGTATTCCAAAATAAGATGCTGTTAGGATTAGTTGCCATCTTTGGGTTAACTACTATGGGGATTATATATTTATGATAGTTTATGACTTTGATAAAACAATATACAACGGTGACTGTACACTGGATTTTTATTTTTATTGTATCAGGAAGGAGCTGTCATTAATACGTTTCTTACCTGTACAATTGATGGCATTTATGAAATATGTGCTCGGGCTCCAAAGCAAAACATCGTACAAGGAAGGCTTTTATTCCTTCCTAAAGGGCATAAAGGACATTGATTTATACCTTGAAGAGTTTTGGAGTCTTAACAAGCATAAAATAAAGCACTGGTATCTGGAGAAGAGAAGTGGGGAGGATATTATTATATCGGCTTCCCCGGAATTTTTACTAAAGCCGGTATGCCTATCCTTAGAAATTGACTATTTGATTGCATCCTGCGTTGATAAAAGGTCGGGAAGATACACAGGAAAGAATTGCCACGGGAAGGAGAAGGTGTCCAGGTTTAAGCAGGCATTCGGCGGCCTGTCCATCAGTGAGTTCTATTCGGACTCCCTGACGGATACCCCTTTGGCAGCCTTATCGGAAAAAAGCTTTATTGTCTGCAAAAATGAAATTGTTCCCTGGGACACCTATGTACCTCCGGGCTGGCTACGGGTCATCCATATGTTTTTGAATAGGGAGTTTATATTGTTTTTATTAATTGGGACAATTAATGCGGCGGACGGAATCCTCTTTTCCTATTTGTTTTCCTTCCTTTTTAATGTTAATCTTGCATTAGTTTTTGGCTATAGCATTAGCTTAACGATTTCCTATTTCTTAAATAGCATCGTTGCATTCAAGGAACAATTAGGATTTATGAAATATATCAGGTTTTGTATTTCTTATATTCCAAATTTTCTGATACAAAACGTGACCGTATTTGTCTTATGCAATATATTGGGTGTGCATAAGCTGATTGGCTACAGCATGGCGGCAATCCTTGGAATTCCGGTGACATTTTTGTTGGTAAAGCTATTTACATTTAAAAAATAGGTGAGGACAAACCTTCAGATTGATGTAAGCTAGTATGACTCAGTCTGGAGGTTGAAGTTTTTTATGCTGTTCCTTCATAGGAGAAGCTGCCTGATTTTAATCTGCCAGCTGTTGAAAAGACGCAGCAGGCCAGCACCCTTACTACATTAACCGCTTGGTAACTTTATCACAGATAGTATACAGGAATCGGTTAAAATGATAGAATAGGATCATAAGACGGATTCTATATCAAATTAACCACATCATGTAAAGGAGGACGATAACGGCTTATGGATGGAATTTTATCAGTGGGTAACATTAGTTTTATCCTGGTGTTTCTGGAAGGTATCCTATCTTTTTTCTCCCCCTGTGTCATACCACTGATTCCGGTGTACATGGGATATTTGGCTGGCAGCGGTAAGAAGGTGGATGAGGATGGGACAATTAAATATGATAGAGGAAAGGTGTTTCTGCATACCGTATTTTTTGCGGCAGGTATTTCCTTTGCCTTCTTTATCTTAGGCATGTCCTTTACTGCCCTGGGCGGCTTTTTCAATCAGCATAAGCTGTTATTTACCAGGGTTGGCGGTATTCTGATCGTGGTATTGGGCTTATTCCAGCTTGGAATATTAGATCTCTCTTTTTTACAGAGGGAACGCAAAATACGGTTTTCCTTAGATGAAAGGAAGATGAACCCGCTGTGGGCACTTGTGATGGGCTTTACCTTCAGCTTTGCCTGGACGCCCTGTATTGGTCCGGCTCTTTCTTCGGTACTTATTATGGCTTCCGGAGCATCAGCAGCATTTACCGGCAACCTGCTGGTATTCGTGTATGCCCTTGGTTTCTTGATCCCCTTCCTGATATTAGGGCTTTTTACATCACAGGCACTCAATTTCCTGAAATCAAAGCAGAAGCTTTTAAGATATGCCATAAAGCTTGGGGGAGTGATTCTTATCCTTATGGGGATCATGACCTTTACCGGCTGGATGAACAGCGTATCCGGCTATTTGAATTCCTTTACCAGCGGGCAGCAGGAAGTAAAAAACAGCGATCAGGAGCAGGCTCCCAACCTGCCTGATACAGGGAACTCCGCCCTGAAGGAAGGAGCGGATACAGCCGGAGGAACAGATGCAGACGCTGGAACAGATACAGACAATGCAGATGTAAACAACGCAGATACAAACAACAACGCAGGTTCAGACAAGGGAACAGATGCAAACACAACAGATGGCAATTCAGATGCAAATGGAGCTGGAGAGAACAGTCAGGACAAAAGCTCATCGAAAAAGACAATTCCGGCCTTCGATTTTACCCTCACGGACCAATACGGAAATGAACATACCCTTTCAGATTATAAGGGCAAGGTGGTTTTCCTTAACTTCTGGGCGACCTGGTGTCCTCCCTGCAAAAAGGAATTGCCAGATATCGAGGAGCTATACCAGGAATATAACTTAAACGGGGACGACATAATCATCCTTGGGGTAACGAATCCTTCCAGCACTGAATATCCGGATAACTCGGATGTAAGCATGGATGAGATCCAGGCTTTCATGGACGAGAACGGATATACCTTCCCGATACTGTTTGATAAAACAGGGGAGGTACTAAAGGACTATAGGATATCAGCCTTTCCCACTACCTTTATGATCGATAAGGAGGGCAATATCTTTGGGTATGTGCCGGGTATGATGACAAAGGATATCATGATCAGTATTATTAACGATACCTTGGCTGCAACAAAGTAACAGCAAATGCCCAGGATGATCTCTGTGGTAATAACAGATACACACAGGCACACAGGAGGTTTCTCCATGTCAGGCAAATAGTTGATTTCTGCATTTTGTTATGCTATATTGATTTTAAGTATATTGATTTTAAGCTATATCGATTTAAACTATATCGATTTAAGCTATATCGATTTAAGCTATATCAATTTAAACTATATCGATTTAAGCTATATTGATTTAAACTATATCAATTTAAACTATATTAATTTAAGCTATATTAATTTTAAGCTTTATTGTAGGAACCTCATCCATGCCATTATATATAGCCTTTATGCTATATATACGTGGCATGGACATTAGCACGAAAGTTAGGGGAAGATAGGATGAACCTGGTAAAAGATTTGCAGGGCAGGCCTGCTGTATTACTGACCCTTGTAGTTATTCTCATCAGCATCTGTATTATTGTTGTAGTTCTGATCCTGCTCTACCGCCTTGAGAATGAGAAGAGGGTGGCAAGGGCCGCATTGGAGTTAAAAAGGATCACGAACAGTATCCGGGCAGGGCTGGTCCACTTTATCCTGGAGGACAGCTGCCGGATCCTGTACGCCAGCAATGGGTTCTATGAAATCCTGGGCTATGATAAGGCGACGGCAAAGGCTGAGAATATGACCTGTCTTTATGATTTTATTGATCCCCGGGATGTAGCCTTTGCCCAGGATATAGAACAGCAGTTGGGAAATGAAACGATTCGCCGTGAGGTCAAGCTGTTGACCAGGGACAAGAAGCTCCTGTATTTTCTAATGAATGGCAACAGTACCCTTGGTAAGGATGGAAGGCATACACTTTCCGTAGTTTTTGTTGATATCAGCGAAATGAAGCATATGCAGGAACTGATTCTTTTAGAAGGGGAACGCTACCGGATCGCAACGGAATTGTCGAATGATATACTTTTTGAATACCACATCAGGACAGATAAAATGGTCTATGCGGATAAGGTAGGGGAGCTGTTTGGAATCAGTCCCACCGTGCCGTATTTTAGAAAGAACTATGAGGAGCGCAGGGAATACGTGCATCCCGATGATTGGGGAATCTTCCTGGAATTCTGTCAAAGCATTGCCAGCGGCAGCAGTATCATTGAATCCCAATACAGGGTGAAAAACCGTTTGGGTGAATTTATCTGGTGCCAGATTATGGGGAAAACCATCTATGACGATGACAGGAACCCGGTCCGCGTCATCGGCAAGCTGGTCAATGTGGATTCCCAAAAAAGGGAGCTGGAGGCGCTGGAATTCAAGGCTACCAGGGATCCCCTGACGGGTGTCTATAACAAGGAAGTGACGATTAAAAAAATAGATAAATTTATCTCAGGCAATAAGGACAAGACCCATATGCTCATGCTGGTTGATTTAGATGACTTTAAGAGCATTAATGACACCTATGGACACCTGCAGGGAGACAGGGTATTAACCCATGTCACCACCCGCATTAAGGAGGTTTTCTCGGAGGGCGAGATCATAGGGCGCATTGGAGGGGATGAATTTGTAGTTTTTGCCGGTAATATCACCGATGTGGAGGAAGTGCTGGGGAAAGCTGCTATTTTAAAGCAGGCACTGGACCTTGTCTATAGGAGTGGGCTTATTTCCATTAAAATCTCAGGCAGCATCGGAGTTTCCATTTATCCGGAAGCAGGCATCCACTATGAGCAGCTAATGGAGCATGCGGATCAAGCCTTATATCAGGTTAAGGAAAGGGGAAAGAATGATTTCATGCTCTATTCCCCCGCCACTGTTAATTAAAATCCTTTTTTGTAATGGCACCGGTAATGAGCAATAAGGTTAAGCAAATGACACACAATACGAAGCAGCAGGCCAGTAAAAAGACCACTTCGTTGACCTGTGTCATTTTTTTTAGGTATTCATAGCAGGCATTCACTAAATTTCCGGCAAAGGCCACGATAATTCCCGGCTTTACAATAGAATTGACTGCATCCATCTGAAAGGATATATAGCGTGCTACGGCAAAAATGTCTAAGCCCGTGATAATTAATTGGCCGATTAATAAGGCTATGAGGTAACCGGTGATTCCTCTTGAGGGAATTAGGACCACAATTAATATGATTTTACACAGGGTACCGATAATGGAATTAATAAAGGTGACATGTGCTTTTCCAAGGCCGTTGATAATGCTTCCTAAGGTCGTAGTAAGATACATAAAAGGGCAGAGCCAGGCTAATATAATAAGGTATTCACCGCAGGCGGCGTTGTGGAAAATGGTATTGCCAAGATCCTTTCCGAAAATAATAAAGAGACCTGTACTGATAATACCGATAATCATGCTATATTTTACGGATACGGCAGTGGTTTTTCCGATTAATTTGTCATTACCCACCGCCTGTGCCTCTGATATGGCTGGCAGGAGGAGGACGGCCAGTGCATTTACCAGGGCTGTGGGGAACATGATAAAGGGGATGGACATACCGTTTAGAACCCCGAAGGCAACCAGGGAAGCCTGGGTATCTAAGCCGGACCTCCGGAGCATTGCCGGAATTAGGACCGACTCTATGCTATGTAAAATACTTAACAGCAGACGGTTTGCCGATAATGGGATACTTAAGGACATTAAATCCTTGAATATTATCCTCCGCCGGATGGGCTTTGCTTCCGGGTCTGGCTCGGACAGCATTGTTCTGGCAGGGGATTTGGTCAGGAATAGGGAGACAACATTATATAAGCAGGAGGCAATTTCTCCTGCAACGACACCAATGACCGCGATCTCACAGGTGACAGACATATCTCCTCCGCCCAAGTACAGGGCAATGGCGTAGACGATCATAACGCGGATTACCTGTTCCAGTAACTGGGTGCAGGCAGGAACTCCTGCCTGCTTCAAGCCATAATAATACCCATTAATACAGGCGGTAATCCCACAGAACGGGAATACGATGGCCAGTAATTTTAGTGAATCGGTACTGCGTGTTTCTAAAAGAAAGCGTGCTGCGATGAGCTCTGCATATACGTAGACCAATATGGATAAAATAGCTGCTAAAATAACTGAGACAAGGATGCCAAGCCGAAGTATTTTATATACATTTTTTGTATTCCGTTTCGCAAGCTCTGCAGCCACCAGCCTGGAGATGGAGGTCTGGATCCCGGTGGCAAAGATGGTAAAGCATATTGCGTAAACAGGAAAAATTAATTGATAGATTCCCATTAATTCTGCACCCATCGTATTCGAAAGGAAGATGCGGTAAAAGAATCCAATAAATCTTGTAATAAACCCTGCGATTGTGAGAATGAGGGTTCCCCTCACAATGCTGCTTCCCTTTATGCGTTGTACCTGTTGTATGGTTAGCGGTTTCGTCATAATAATGTCCATGCCCGTCACTATGGGCATTGCCTTATACTGCACCAATTGCCGTGAAAGTGCGGCATGGACCCGGTCCCCCCTTCGTTCATTAATTTTATTTTTTTAACCTATCCGTCCCTATCAATACCTTTCTATGTATGTATATTTCCGACGGGAGTGACTTATGTTACAAAATAAGAAAAGCCCCAAATTGATTTAAACCACATTTCCCAAGAATTGTGAGGAATCTTCTTTTACATTTCAAGGGAAATAATTTTATAT
>JARKQP010000506.1 GCA_029974875.1 Mobilitalea sp. | reverse complement strand
CTAGCCCTTCACACCGCCAAGGGTGATACCCTTTACAAAGTTATTCTGTACAAAAGGATAGATAATAATAATCGGTAAAATTCCCATAACCGCCATTGCCATACGGACTGATACGGATGGAATCGCCGCTAAGCCCACATTGGCATTGGAGATATTTTCTGAATTCTGTGATAAGAATTGAATATTCTGGATCATCCTGTTTAACAGGTTCTGTATGGAATATAGATCCGTTCTTTTGGTCAGGTAAATATAACCGTTTTGCCAGTCATTCCAGTACATAATTCCTGAGAAAAGTCCGATTGTCGCAACAACAGGCCTTGCCAGCGGCAATGCCACGATACGGAAGGTCTTGAATTCTGTTGCTCCATCGATTCTGGCTGCCTCCAGGATCTCCTCCGGTACTCCTGTTACAAAATAAGATTTCATAAGCATTACGTTAAATCCATTCATTAATAAGCTTGGGATTAATAATCCCCAAAAGGTATTCTTTACGCCAAAGGTATTCGTATAATTCATGTAGGTAGGAACCAAACCGCCGTTAAACAGCATCGTAAAAAACACTAAAAAAGTAAGTATTCCCCTGCCCGGCAGATATTTTTTGGAAAGTGCATATGCCAGCATTGTCGTTATAATGAGGGACAGAACCGTGCCGGTTGCAGTCAGTGCGAAGGATATCATATACGCATGGGGAACCGAATTGCCGGTTCTGAATATATATTCATAAGCATACATGCTAAACTTTTCCGGTGTAAAGGAATAGCCATTCTTAATCAAAGTGTCATTATCCGTTACAGAGGATATTACCAACAATATGATTGGAATCAGCGCACAAACTGATAGGAAGATCATAACGACATGACCCACTATCTGATAAATTCTCTCTTCTCTTGTTCTCATTGTATTAACCTCCCTAGAATAATGCACTATCAGAATCATATTTGCGTACTATCATATTAGCTGAGAGTACAAGAGCAAAACCAACAAAGGATTGATATAAGCCGGCTGCCGCAGACATCGTAATATCTCCAAGCTCTAATAAGCCACGGTATACATAAGTATCAATGGTATTCGTTACAGGGAACAGCGGCCCTGAGTTCTGCGGTACCTGATAGAATAATCCAAAGTCGGAATAAAAGATACGGCCGATTGCCATTAAGGTCAACATAACAATCGTTGGCTTTAATAATGGTATAGTAATCTTTTTAATCTGCTGCCATTTTGTAGCTCC
>JARKQP010000794.1 GCA_029974875.1 Mobilitalea sp. | reverse complement strand
CAAGTAATTCTCCGTCCGCACACATCAGCCTTAACCGCGGCTTCGAAAATAGTAAGGTTGTCAAGGTTAGCAGGGCGGAAGCGAGGAGCAATTAGGACAAGGTATTGCCAAGGGCTTTATCAGCCAGCTCCTTCCTGCCTGCCCCCAGGTGATGGGAGATATTGATAGCCCCACCCATTCCGAGGCCTGTTCCTGCGGCTAAGATTACGGCGGCGATAGGCCATGCAATATTGATGGCAGCAATGCCTGCATCACCCACAGCCCTTCCGACAAATAAACCATCGACGCTTACATAGATGCCGGTAAAGAGAAGGGAGATCACGGATGGGATAACATATTTGAAAAAATCCCGTTTCATATTCATAAACTGATACCTCCAGCTAAGTTTTTATAGATACCTGCTTTCAGAATACCCGCACGGATTGTATGAAAAATAGCGGCGGATTTGAGTTTTGCGATTATCTATAAATTCTGTAACAGTAAGGAGTATAAACGTTAAAGTGGCTTGAATGTCAAGAACTTTTATTGTACAATGTATAAGGTTGTACAATGAAATAGGCAAGAAAGTATATTGTGAAATGCAAAGCTTAAAATGAAGCTTAAAAAAAGATTAGAATAAAGGTTAAAACATGGCTGGTTTAATTCCAGGGAAGGCGGGGATCGATTGAAAGAAAAGTATAATATCGGTGAGGTTTCGGAGATCTTTCAAATACCCAAGTCTACCCTAAGGTATTGGGGAACGGAAAATTTGATCCAAATGGACCGGAACCAGGTCAATGATTACAGGGAATATACCTTAAAGCAGATCCTGGATATCAGTGACATTGTCTTTTACCGGAGCCTTAACATACCCGTCGCGAAGTTGAGAAAAATATTCGAAGTAACGCTGGAGGAATTTGATGACATCCTCTGCGACACACAGGAAGACATAGATGCACAGATTAAAAAATTAAAGGAAATAAAAAAAGGAATTATGCTCCGAAGGAGTAAGATAAAAGAGGTAAAAATGCTGCAGGCAGACCCATATTCCAGGTACAGGCCGGATATGGACAGGATGGTTGAGTTTGATATATCGCATTTTCGCCTGGGCAATCCCTATGACTTTGCAATCCTCATACCTTTAGAAGGGAAGCCTAGGATACAGTATGGGACTGTCGTCTCAGGGGAAGGGTTGAAGGGAGAAACCATATGGGAAAACAGGGAAACAGGCAATAGGTTCCTCCAATGCATTTTGCGGATATCAGTGGATGACCCGGAGGAGAATAATCTGAAGGAGCATCTTGGATATATCCAAAAGCATGGTTACAGAGCCAAGCAAATAGTCGGCAGATATCTTATAACGGCAATGGATGGAATCCGGTATGATTATTATAAAATTTGGATTGAGCTCCTGGAAGCAGAGGGGGAAAATGGGGACAGCATATGATAAATAGGGGATTGGATAAAAAAATGATGGCCAGGATCTTCATGGGGCCTCTCATCGAATTCTTTAATATCAATTTTTCAAAACCGTTGTTGGACAGGATCACCGGTAGGGAATGAATAGGGAACGTCCCAATTCGCCCTTATATCGGATTTTATAATAGCATGGTATCAAAAAACAGAGGAGGATGGAGAACCTTGGATAAAAAGCAAACCCACACCCATATAAAAGAGGATGGAACGGAAATTATACATAGACACGGGGAGGGGCAGGTACACGGGAACCATGCCCACAGCCATCAAAATACAAAGGCAGTGCTTGCCCGGCTGTCCCGGGCCAGCGGCCACCTGAACTCAGTAAAGCGCATGATCGAGGACGGAAAGGACTGCAGTGAGGTACTGATACAATTAGCGGCGGTAATAGCGGCGCTGAATAATACAGGAAAGGTGATCCTAAAGGATCATCTGGAGCATTGCATCGTGGATGCGGTAGAATCCGGTGACCACAAGGCAATTGAAAACCTGAATAAAGCAATTGACAGCTTTATGAAGTAGGACAGCTTTATGAACGGCTTCCTTATTATTCTGTCCGGTCTTTGAGGGATTGTATCGATGTTTTGTTGTATTTATATATAAGTTGTCAGCCGTATGGGGATATGGTAAACTATGGTTATGGAACAACCGTGTTACAGGGTGCGTTGACCTTCATTCTTTAGGAATGGAGGTGATGCCTATGAAAAATCATTTTGATTTTAAGGATATACTGACTTTCGGTATTTTCCTTTTGGCATTGCTTACGTTCGTTTTTACGTTTTGTAAGTAGCCATACATAGAAAAACCACCCTGATACTTGACCGGTACGGGTGGAATTTCTACTTTTATAATCGGTCAACCACCTTGTGGGCGATTGTTCCTTTTCTAATTTAAATATAACACGCAGTACATATATTGTAAAGAAGAAATGGAATGTTCTACATTTAGCATAAAATTGAAAAGAGTTATGCAGGATTTTAATATCAACCAGATCAAGTATCAATTCTTACTGGAATTGGAAAGCGTTCCATCAGTCAGTGCCTTTCCGACAGCAAAGGAAGCCGTAAGTCAACCGTCATAGGGCGTATGCTTTCATCGGGTATCACCTGGAGGTGTGGAAATTCTCCCTCCAGTTCAAGCATGTTTCTGCGCTTATGTCCAATTACCTGTGATAAATCCTTTGGATTGCACAGGATTTCTATATGGGAAGCCTTATCCAGGGCAGAGCCTTGGTCATCCAGCTTACTTCTAAGCCGATCCAGAAAATAAGCACTCTCTACCAGCTGCCGGAAGGCAGGATGGAAGGGACCATAAAGAACTTCCTTACCCTCGGCGATCAGATCTGTGGGCTGCAAGCCTATGCGGATGACCGGGATATGGTTCCTTAAAAACACCTGATACATGTCCTTTGTCCAGTCAACCGCCTCTTCTATGGATAGGGGATGATAGCCGCCCTGGTAGCAAAGCCGGAGCAACTCTGTTTCTTTGATGACAAGGGTAGGATAGATGCGGACAAAATCAGGTCTTAGTAAAGCTGCAAGCTTGGCGGAAAGGACAGCCCGTTCTTTTGTGTCCCCAGGCAGGCCTACCATCAGTTGGATTCCAAGCTGGAAGCCATAGGTTTTAATTAAAGCAACGGCCTGATAGACATCAAGAGTAAGGTGTCCCCGGTTGGAGGCCTTAAGAACCTCATCATCCAGGGATTGGACACCAAGCTCAATGGTATCGACGCCATACCGCTTTAACCGGTCAAGAATTTCAGAAGAAATATAATCCGGTCTGGTTGAAAGGCGGATGGCATGCAGCTTACCGGCCTTCTTATATTCGTAAGCTAATTTAAGATAGCGCTCCTGAAGCTGGGCAGCTATACCGGTAAAGCTCCCCCCGAAGAAGGCAAGCTCAATATAGGTTCTGTCATCTAGGGTAGAGGTGTAGGTTTCAATCTGTCCAGACACCTCATCCAGAGTCATAGGTTCAAGCTTGGCAGTGATTTTCCTTTGGTTGCAGAATACGCAGTCGTTGGGACAGCCCTCATGTGAGATAAATATTGGGATATTAACATGCTTCCGGTAGTGCGGGCTTTTCTCGTCATGGCGCTCCTGATATTTAAATACAAGGATGGAACCAATATCCGTTAAGGGAAACCCATTAAAATACAGCAGCTTTTTCTGTGCAGCTTCAAGGAAAGCCTTGATCCTTAAGAAGTCGGGATGCCTGCTTAAATCGCCGTGGAAGATTACTGTATCCCCGATTACCCCGCTGGCACCTCCCAGGAAACCGGAGTCAAAGCCCTCCAGGAGGACATGGCCCGGCTGGACTAGCAGCAGGTTCATAAAATCCTTTGCGCTATGGTAGATGCCCTGGTCACTGGTGATCAGGGTATTGTCATTTACCACTACCGTGGAGCATTTGGTATAGCCCTGTTTGACAGGGATTATTTTTTTGCCTGCAGACTGGCTGTGCAGAAGGAGAAGGGGGTTGGTATGGCTGATCCTATGGAGAAAATAATCCTTTGTGATTACCGCATTATAGGCGATATCCTGCGGATAGGAGGCGGCAAGCTCCCCACTTCCGGTCACATAAGGAAGGTTCAGGGCATCTAATTGCTGAAAGATATTCTTGTGGGCATTTTCATCTATGACCAGGGTATCGTCAAGAATGGATATGACAAGATCCGGATGGCTGCCGATCCTCGGATCAAAGCGGTCATCCTTAGGGACGAGAATAACGGTACCCTTGGTATTCATATGGTTAATAAAGGCTTTGTCGGCTAATTCGGATAAAAAAATTATATTCATTCGGCTTACTTCCTTTTGTCCTAAGGTTTGTAGCTATTTTAACATTATGAACAGGCATGTATAATGTAATTTTTATTTGTTTCCTGCCGAAGTAAATGGTACAATTGCATAAAGAAAAACAGGATGCTTTTTTGCCGGCTGATCTGCTCCCGGAGGCTTTTCTGTTTCAAATACCACGGATAGAAGGATAAAATACTATGAATATTGATATTAAAACAATAGAAGATTTATCGCTGAATGCCTGGCCGTCCCATCAAATAGAGCTTTATGACGGGTGGATTCTGCGTTTTTCTTATTTTTATACCCACAGGACCAACAGTGTGGAGCAGTTTGGAAACTCAATGCTTCCTTGGCGTGAGAAGATCCCTTATTGCGAATCCATTTACAAAAGGTGGGGAACTCCAACAATTTTTAAGATCAGTCCGCTGGTATCAAAGGATTTTGATTATGTGCTGGAGAACCGGAATTATGAGATACAGAACCCTACACAGGTGATGGTTTTAGACATAGAAGCTGCCGCTTTAGAGGTCTCTACTGACATGGTAGGAGTGGCCCAGGGAATTCCGGGCGAATGGATTAATGCACTGTTCGAGTTAAAGCGTACTACGGATCCCATACACAGAGCTATCGTTCCAACTATGTATAAAGCAATTGCAAAGGAGACAGTCTGTGTTTCCATACAAAGGGACGGCGAAATCATTGGAACCGGCCTGGGAATCCTTGACCGGGATTATATCGGAGTATATGCAATCCATGTGAGGGAAGATTACCGGGGCAGGGGATATGCCCGGGCAATCTGTACCCGTATCTTAGAAGAAGGAAAAGAGAAGGGGGCAAGGAAAGCATATCTGCAAGTATTGACGGGGAATGAGACTGCCTATAGCCTCTATCAATCCCTGGGGTTTGAGGACTTTTACAGCTATTATTTCCGTGTCAGTACCCGGGAAACCTCATAGGTGCCTTCCGGCAAAGAGAGTCCCGGCCTTGCCGCCCTTAATAATGTCATATAATGTGGACGGATTTTTTCCGTTTGTAATAATTGTATCAATTCCCTGTGCCGTAGCTAATTTTGCGGCCTGCAGTTTTGTTTTCATTCCGCCTGTGCCGCGGCGGGAACCGGCTCCTCCGGCGAGACACTGTACTTTTTCGTCTATGGTGGTAATGCATTCTATTAATTTTGCATCAGGATAAAGACGGGGGTCATTGTCATAAAAGCCGTTAATATCAGATAAAATCACCAGCTTTTTGGCTTTGCATAATATAGCAACAACAGCAGAAAGCATATCATTATCACCAAATAACCGGTCCTCGGACTCAATTTCAGTATAGCTCACCGAATCATTCTCGTTTACAATAGGGATAATGCCCATTTCTAGTAAGCTGTCAAAGGTGTTGGTCAGGTTTTCCTTTTTCTCTTCGATCTCCATATCCTCGGCATTTAGAAGGATTTGTGCGATTGTTTTATCATAATCATTGAAGAATTTATCATATAGAAACATAATGCTGCATTGCCCAACTGCGGCAGCAGCTTGCTTTAAACGCATGCTTGTAGGGCGTGTTTTCATCTGAAGTTTATTCGCACCCACAGCAATCGCACCGGAGGATACTAAAATAATTTCGTAGCCCATATTTTGAATGTCAGATAATACGCATGCAAGGCGGTCAAAGGAGCGCAAGTCATTTTGGCCTATTTCATTTGTCAGCGTAGAAGTGCCGACCTTTACAACAATTCTATTTTGATATAGTCCCATATTACACCTCGATAATAGATAGTATGTGATTTGTAAAAGGCAAAAAAGTATGGATGATTTGATTTGTTTTAATTTTCATATGGCCTGTAGTTGTACCGTCGCTGCACCGTTTTAAACTTAGGTGGTGCTGTTGTATAAATATCACTTACAAACATTGTTTATTTCCTTTCCCTTGAATGCTCTATATTTATAGTGTATCATGGGAATATGAATTACAAAAGAGAATGTTTGTCATGGTTAGCATGATGAATTCAGATGTAAAAGGGGGCGAATTGTATGGATATGAATATTCAAAAATATATGGCATTCGTAAAGACCGTCGAATATGGCAGCTTTACAAAGGCAGCAGAGATATTGGACTATTCCCAATCTGGTATCAGCCGTATGATTAGCGATTTGGAAAAGGAGTGGAGGGTATCGCTTCTTGAACGTGGACGTGCCGGTGTGCTCCTGACTTCCGACGGATTGAAGCTGCTGCCGCTCGCCCGGAGTGTATGCATGGAATATCAGAAATTGCAGACGCAGGTGGACGAGTTGAACGGCTTGCAGTCGGGGCTGATAAGGATCGGTACATTTTCAAGTGTAGCGACCCATTGGCTTCCGCATATCATCAAGGAATTTCAAAAGGACTATCCTAATATTGATTACGAGCTTCTGGTGGGCGATTATACGGAGATTGTGAACTGGATTTTTGAAGGGCGGGTGGATTGCGGTTTTTTACGGCTTCCTACACACCCGGAGCTTGAAACGATATTCCTGGAACAGGATAAATTACTTGTTGTTTTACCGGAAAACCACCCATTGGCAGACTGTGGGCAGTTTCCCGTCAAAGCCTTATGCGATTACCCATTTATGCTGCTGGAAAAAGGAGCGAAGTCCGAGGTTTCAGAAATATTCGACCGATATAACCTTTCGCCCAAGGTTCATTTTACGACATGGGATGACTATGCTATTATGTCCATGGTAGAAAATGGCTTAGGGATTAGTATTTTGCCACAGCTCATTTTAAGGCGCATTCCATATCGCATTGTAACAAAAGAATTGGAAGTGCCGGCCTATCGAAAAATAGGGCTGGCATTAAGAAGTAAAAAAAGTTCATCACTTGCCGTTAAGCGGTTTCTAGATTATATTGCCTCTTTCACCCCTGATACGTCTGTCCCAGCCCAAAGGGAATATAAATAAATATATTAAAATAAAAATAATTTCCATTAATTATATACAATAATCACAATGTAACAAAAAATAAAAATGAGTTAATTGGATACAATGTATATAATTTGTTGTTTAATAGCTTTAAAAGAATAACTCATAAATATTATATAAAATAATATTGAAAATAATTTTTATTTATGCTATCATGAGCTCAACAATAAGATTGAAAGGTGAGGACATGAAAAAGGAAATATTAGAACGGATTAAGGGAGGGCTTATTGTATCCTGCCAAGCGCTTCCGGATGAACCTCTGCATATCCGGGAATCATTGCCCTGTACAATGACATAAAGAAGGCAATAGAGGAGTTGGGAAATTAATAATGAAATTTTAAAATTGAAAGGACTGTCGCAGGGCAGTCCTTGTTTTTTTAGCTTTCGGGACCGCAAAAAGTAAGTGATGCTGTATTAAACTTTATAATGCCAAGGATAAATAAAAATGGTATAATAAGCAATAATTAAAAAAAGGTGATAACTAACGTGATACATTATGAAAGTAATAAAACTTTGGGGATAAACGCAAAGAGTGGATTTGATAAGGAACCGGAAAAGTTACAGAATGTGTAAAATATAAATGCATATTATTACTTAGTATGATATGATTGATACAATAGAGAATTTCACAAAGAAGCATCATTAGGCTTGCGCTTGCGACACATAGAAGGATCAAAAATCAAATAGTAGATTACGAAGGGGGAAAGGTAATATGCTGGAGATACCGGAAAGCAGTACGATTGCAGGACAGATGAATGAGGTTCTGAAAGGAAAGGTGATAAGATACGTAGAGGCAGACAAATCGCCCCATAAGTTTGCCTGGTATTTTGGTAACCCGGAGGATTATAACGGTTTATTAGCCGGGAAGAGGTTCGGCACCTCCATTGCCAGAGGCGCCATGGTTGAAAGCGAAATAGAGGACTGCAGGCTCCTTCTTGGTGACGGAGTGGCTCCCAGGTATTATGAGGACTGCAACAAGGCTCCTGGGAAGCACCAGCTCTATGTGGAATTCACGGATGGCTCTGCGCTTGTGGTAACCGTTCAGATGTATGGGGGCTTGTGGGCATATAAAGAAGGGCAGAATGATAACCCTTACTATCTGGTCGCCTGTGAGAAGCCCTCACCACTCAGTGATGAATTTTCTTATGATTATTTCAGGAACATATATACGGAAGCCCTGCAAGGCAAATCCGTGAAAGCTTTTCTTGCCACGGAGCAGAGGATTCCAGGGCTTGGGAATGGGGTGCTTCAGGATATCTTATTCCGGGCAGGTCTGCATCCCAAGAGAAAGATGAACACCTTAAAGGAAGAGAACCTGGAAGAACTGTACGGTATTATAAAGAGCCTCTTAAAGGAGATGGCAGAGAAGCGCGGAAGGGATACGGAGAAGGATCTGTTTGGCAATCCCGGCGGATATGTTACCTATATGAGCAAGAATACGTATGGGGGGCCTTGTACGGAGTGTGGGTACCAGATCTGTAAAGCAAGTTTCCTGGGCGGCACGGTATATTTTTGTGAGCACTGCCAAAAGGAGAAATAATATAAGGGAAAGCGTATAGTATGGGAGCTTTATGGCTCGGATAGCAAAATGAGGTGGCAAAATTGAAACACGGTCTTTTTATGATTTGTATAGCTTTCCTGTTGCTGACAGGCTGCAGTAACCAGCAGCGGGGAGAACAGCCTTCAAGCCAGGCGGCCGGAGAGAGCAACGCTGAGTTGGTAAGCGCTGGGGCAGCGGGCACCATTGCTGACAAAAGAAAGGGAGGGGATGTCCTAACTCTGGATAATGCAGCTACACTGGATAAGGAAGGAAACCTTCATTTTAATCTTTCGGACACATCACAGATACGGAACCAGAGTGGATCAGGCCACGAAGGAGTGCTGATTACGGACCCGGCAGTGGTAAAGGATATTTCCGGCAGCCTGTCAGAGTTCAAGCCCTATACTCCTAAAGAAGGCTATACGCCCGAATATGATTATACATTGACCTTTTATAACAGTACTAATATGGAATTAGCCACCATAAAGGCCTACGATAATTTTATTATTTCCTATGAAGGGCAGCTCTATTATGATGCGACAGGCTCCTTTTATCTGTGGAAAGTCAGAAAACCATACATAGAGGCGGTAAAGGCTGCCTTTTCTACCCAGGGGACTTCATTTCAGATCAATGGGCAGGTATATGACATGAAAAACCTGGAAAGCGGCATCAATGCTATTACGGAGTATTTCTGGTTCGGGGAGAAGGATCTACCGGAGCCCCAGGTTCTTCTGGTGGGGCATATCAGTCCCTATATCAGCTATGGTGCCGTATTTGACGTGGAAAAGATGGACTTTGTCTTTAAGGCCTATGGAACTAATTTTACGTATAAAGCTTATTCTGCCACAAGTCTGATCTACGCCTTCCAGGATACGGTTTATAATTATTGGGGCAGCAGTCTTTACCATAATGAGGATGATACGGTCTATATTTATGATTTGAAATATGTGGATAATTATGATAATCTGGTACAAATTACACTTTCAAGTAAAGAGGGAGAAAAGCTCACCGTCATAACCAGACTAAATTACCACCATGCCGTAGATCCCGATACGGAAAATACTCCAAGAGCCAAGCTGCTGTCAGAATTACAGGCTGACCTTACCCATGATGGCAAGGAGAATATAATAAGGATATCAGAAGCAGAGGTTGATCCGGAGCTTACATTTGCTGATATATTAGGCCCGGATGGAAAAACCAGATTATGGACAGAAACTGCCCATCTGGCACATGCAGGATGGAATTCGGTATATTTATATACAAGGGACGGGAAGGATTACCTCCTGGTTTTTAACCCGTACCAATCTACGGGGCTGGCAGACTATACCTTTGCGCTGTTTTATATTACCGGGAAGGATAAGATTGATATCGTCGACAGCGGAGCCTATTCCTTCTCTTACGGAGCAGGGAAAGGTTCGGAGAATGCCTTTGATGAAGCTGAGTTCAGGGCTTTTGCGGATAGGGTAAACACTTATCTGAAGGACAGCTATCTGCTGCTGAGTACAGAAGGGGGGACTCTGAAATACAGCACCCCGGAGGAACAGCTGCTGCCCTCCAAAGAGTATGAAACGGAAAGCTGGCTTAAGGAAATCAAAGGATCATTATATTGATCGGATAAGATACATTAACTGAGGTGGATCATGGCAAACATAAAAGAAGTCGCAGATGCCTGTGGGGTATCGATAGCGACGGTTTCGAATATTTTTAACGGTAAGGGTCGCGTAAGTGAGGAGACCAGGGAAAGAATACTCAAAATTGCAAAAGAGATGAACTATGTCCCGAACATTATGGCGAAGAACTTAAAACAGAGGAGGTCCAATGTAATCGGTATCATCACGGAGGATCTCACGGTATTTAACAGTGTGGGGATTGTAGATGGAATCCATGAATTTCTGGAGGAGAACGGTTATACCTTTCTTCTGGGGAATTTGCGGCTGTATAAAAAATATAACAATGAGTTTTATCATAATGAGGAATACCATAACCAGGTACAGGAGGAATTCCATATGATGAAAAGCGCGCAGGTGGCCGGGATTATCTATGTCTGTGCACATTGCCGTGAGATCAAATTCCTGCCGGAGATGGGTCAGGTGCCGGTCGCCATCGCCTACGGTTTTTCTAAAAATGAGAAGGTATCCTCCATTATCTATGATGATGAACAAGCTGCATATGATGCTACCAATGAGATGATCTGCAACGGACACCGTGAGATCGGATTAATCACGGGGGATAAGTTCAGCATGCATACGAGCGCCCGTGTGAAGGGCTACCAGAGAGCCC
>JARKQP010000785.1 GCA_029974875.1 Mobilitalea sp. | reverse complement strand
GTTGGTAATTACATAAGCACTGATATCAAAATCTCCCCCGTATTTTCTAAGAGAATTATTTATTATAACAATGGTTAGGCCCTGGCTTGACATTTGCAGAAAGGAGGGCATACCGATCAGGAGTATCTCCCCTATTATCCTGGCATCCGGCAAAAAATGCCGCGGCCTCAGCCTCAGACAGGTCTTTCCAGAAAAGAAGAAATAGTTTAAGAACATTGCCACTGAGATACATTGGGAAAGGACAGTAGCAATTGCCGCCCCTTGAATACCCAGGTGAAATACAAAAATGAAGATAGGATCTAAAATTATATTAGCCGCTACAGGGATAACCCATTGATACATAGCATATTTGCCGCTGCCCTCCGCCCGTATTAAGCTGGAGAAGCCCGTACTGGTAATTGCCCCGGCAAGAATAATTTTCGTATACTCCCTCGCATAAGGAAGCAAATTTTCTGTCACGCCCATTGCAAACAGCATATCCTCCAAATAGATTAAACCAACCGCCGTTATTAGCAGCGCAATCGTCCAAAATACTATAAAGGTGTTGGCTGCCACTTTATTTGCCTTCTCAAGATCCTGTTTTCCAATCGACCGGGAGATAATGGAGGCTGCTCCTGCGCCCATTGTACTGCTGATGGCAGAAAGGAAGATAAACAGCGGCAGTGTGATTGCTACACCACCGGCTGCATAAGCGCCTATTCCTCTGGAAATATAGATTGTATTAATAATATTATATAAATTATAGGAGATAATGCCAATGACCGAGGGGACTGACAGCTTCCAGATCAGCTTGCCAATGGGAGCCTTCCTAAGCATTGTATCTTGCTTTTCATCCATCCAGACACCTCCGCCTATGACTACTACAGGATTATTAAGTACTTCTTGATATTCTTCAGCGCGAAAAGTCTTTGTATCTTACTATAAAGAAAATCATAACGGAAGGTTTCCGCAGCCATAATGGTGTAGATATACAGACCATAGAAGGCTCTCCTGATATGATCTTCTTTTGTTAGATCACGCCCAAACCCAGCTTGTTCCTTATAGATGCCCCATAGGTCAGCTTCCTCATA
>JARKQP010000772.1 GCA_029974875.1 Mobilitalea sp. | reverse complement strand
ACTCGCCTTCTGTAACCATCGTATAGATTTTTCCGTTGATATATTTTTTATCTGCACGGATCATAGCAAGACCTCCTTTCTATATTTACTGCAATATCCTTCCGCCATTTGAACAACCTTATCATAGTATTCCCCATCAACCTTTTTCACCGTATCGTTGGCTGAATGTGTGGCAATCCATCCAATTCTTACAATCTTACGCAATAAAATGAAGGTATCTATTTCCTTATAATCAGCCCGGTCTAATTTGCGGTATTTCTGATATCCCGCAAGCCATGCATGAATAACATCCCTTAAGGAGGCTGCCTGGCTGTCTTCGAAATATTCAAGTACACTTGAGGATAAATCATACAAAAACCAGCCGTAACCGCAATCGTCAAAATCCAGGACGGCAATACTTTCTCCGGCTACCAGGATGTTATTAATATTTAAATCGGAGTGTATTAATCCATAGTTACTTTTATATTTACCGTAATGCTGCAGCCTCACCTTAATCAGATTTGCTGCCTCCCCTAAAATTTTCTTTTGTGAAGCGGGCAGGGTATCCATCCGGTTAAAATGTCCCCATCTGGCATTTAAGCCAAGAAGTGCCTCATAATCCCAGACAAAACGTTTTAGATTGCCTGACCCTTCCCAGGCCACCGTGTGGTTATGGAGTCTTGCTGTTATTGCACCAATACAGCTCATATAGTGCAGCAATTCTGTGCCCTCTACCCTTCTTAAGGTTTTTCCCGGCAGAAAGGCGGACAAGGAAGAGTAGCAGCTTTGATAGGAATCCGGGAAGTACAGGGTTTGTATCCGGTTGCCATCCCTTCCCCGGATTACTCCTGCAATCTTAAGGTCTGTTTCCCTTTTCAAATGGTCAATCCAGATCAGTTCATCCTCTAATTCAGCCTTATCATGGTATCCCGGTCTGTTCAGGCGCAGCACATAGTTCTCTTTATCCTCCACAAGATAGGTAATATTCTCGCTGAATTTAAGAAGTGATATTTTAGCGGCTTCGGACAGGGCGTATCGCCGCATTAATTGGGCTTTCAGCAGGTTCATGGGAAACTGGTCCGGTGAAAAATCATTTACATTCATGCTGGATCACCTCACTTACCCAAACATATTTTCCTGGCCTCACCAACGCTTTTCTCAAACCTTTCCAGAAGTTCGTCGCAATACTGCGGCGTACAAAGGATTCCTGGCTTAAATTGGACAATCCTTGTATCAAACCTTGCATAAATGGCCCAGATACCATTATCAAACATGGATCTCATGGCATGGATTCCACCGTCCTCTGCTTCAAACTTTAATCCAAAAATGACACCTCTTTGCGTATAGGAGGTAAAATAATCAGGATATAAATTATGTACCCTGTCAAGACCGTTTTTCAGGTAATCCGTAAGGAAGCGGACATTGTCAACCGTATCTTTACGGGTAACAATATCAATTACTTTACCGCCAACCGCACATCCTAGCTCCGAGCCTCCAAAGGTACCCGTGTGTCCTCTTCCAAATTCCTCTACCCATTTTCCCGCGGCTTTTGTCATAATGGTTGCTGAAATGGGATAAATACCGCCGCTTAAGCCTTTTCCCGTTACTATAACATCCGGGTCAACCCCTTCATGCATAATTCCCCACAGCTTTCCAGTCCTCATC
>JARKQP010000733.1 GCA_029974875.1 Mobilitalea sp. | reverse complement strand
TAAGTCACACCAGACTTAACCTTATTCCATTCATCATTATAGAATGCTTCTATCTCTGTACCGAGATAGGAGAAGGTGGTGCATCTGTCAAGGACGCTCTGGTCAGGGAAAGCAACGGAGCTGTTCTTAATATCCTCATCGGTAATCATTTCTCTGGCAGCTTTGTTCGGTGTGGACTAGGTAATGTATTCAAAGTTCTTTAAGGCAATATCCGGCCTGCACATGAAATTAATGAAGGCCTCCGCATTTTCCTTACTCCTGCAGTTTTTCGGGATAACCCAGCCGTCGATCCATACATTGGAGCCTTCCTTTGGAACCACATATTCCAGGTCAGGATTTTCCCTCTTGGTAAAGATGGCTTCACCGGAATAAATAACACCGATAGCGGCCTCGCCCCCGATCATCTTATCACGGACCTGGTCAACCACGTAGGCCTGAACCAGGGGATATTGTGACTGGAGCAGCTTAGTGGCTTCCTGGATCTGGTTCTTATCAGTGGAATTTAAATCATAGCCCAGGTATCTTAAAGCGATGGCATAGGCGTCACGGACGCTGTCCATCATCAGGATATTCCCGGAATATTTTTCATCAAATAGGGCGCCCCAGCTGTCAATGGGCTCGTCTACCAAGGTTTTGTTGTATAGGATGCCGACAGTTCCCCAGCAATAGGGCACGCTGTACTTGTTTCCCGGATCGAAGCCCTGGGCGCTGTCTAAATAGGCCTGGTCGATATTGGACAGGTTGGGAATATTACTAAAGTCTATTTCTGTTAACAGATCCTCATGGATCATTTTCTGGATCATATAGTCTGAGGGACAGACTACGTCATACTGCACAGCATTTTCTTTAATCTTTGGATACATCTCCTCGTTGGTCTGGAATTCATCATAAACGACCTTGATCCCAGTTTCCTCCTCAAACAGGTCACGTACCTCGGGATCAATATATTCTCCCCAGTTATAGACATATACCTTTTCGGAGCTGTCTTTGCTACCGCATCCGGTAAACATAAGGCCACATAGGACTAGGGCAATTAGCAGAGTTAATTTTTTCATCGTCATATCCTTTCGTTTCGTATTCATAATAGGATCAGGGTGTCAAAACCCTTTACTAAATTAATCAACGTTCTTATTCCATTATTTGCGCATCGGTATGTTTTTGTCACCGCTTTTGCGGTTCGCTATGATTAACAGGAGCAATATGGCAGTAAACATAATTGTGGATAAAGCATAGATTTCCGGCTTAATGCCCTTTCTTACCTCCGTATAAATCTTGGTGGACAGGGTATTGATCTCGGGGCCCTTTGTGAAATAGGTAATCACGAAATCATCCAGCGACATGGTAAATGCCAGAAAATACCCGGAAATAATCCCGGGAGAGATATCCGGGAGGATCACCTTAAAAAATGCATAAAAGGGCGAAGCTCCTAAATCCTGGGCTGCCTCAAAGGTATTGGGGTTCAACTGCTTAAGCTTTGGCATGACGCTTAAGAGGACATAGGGGATATTAAAGGTAATATGGGCTAACAAAACGCTGGTAAAGCCCAGGGAAAACCGCAATGCCACAAACAGCAGCATTAAGGAAATACCCGTTACGATATCCGCATTCAGCATGGGGATATTGGTGATCCCCAGCATAATGACCCGGGGAGTCTTCTTCATGGCATTGATGGCAAAGGCACCAGCAGTTCCGATGACGGTGGCAATCAGGGCAGAGACAAAGGCGAGGATTAAGGTGGTGTACAGGGCTCTCATGATATCATCATTTTGAAATAATTCCGCATACCACTTTAAGGTAAAGCCTCCCCACTTTGCCCTGGATTTTGATTGGTTAAAGGATAACACAACCAAAATAATAATGGGGGCATAGAGGAAGAGAAGGATAATGCCTATATAAAAACGGTTAAAAAAGTTCTTTACCATATGCTGCTGCCCTCCGCTTCTTTATCATATTTTGACAGGATGGCCATACAAAGGAGCACGAAAATCATCAATACCAGCGATAAACCGGATCCCGTATGCCAGTTGCCAAGGGTAAACTGCTGCTCGATGACATTACCCATTAATACAATCTTACTGCCGCCGAGGATGGAGGAGATGGCAAAGGTAGTAAGGGAAGGCACGAAAACCATAGTAATTCCGCTGATTACTCCGGGGAGGCTCAAGGGAAATATGATCTTAATGAAGGTCTGCAGGGGATTGGCTCCCAGGTCCCTGGCCGCATTGACAACCTCCTGGTCAATTTTGATCAGCACATTGTAGATGGGCAAGATCATGAAGGGCAGGTAGTTATAGACCATGCCTAATATGATGGCAGCAGGAGTGTTAATGATATTAAGGGTGGGCAGGTGGAGAAAGGTAAGCAGGGTGTTAAGTATTCCCGTTCTCTCCAGGATATTCTGCCAGGCTACGGTCCTCAATAAAAAGTTCATCCACATAGGAAGGATGATGATAAAAATAATCAGGCTGTTACTTTTCATCTTGATGTTATTCAGTATGATAGACAAGGGATAAGCCAAAACAAGGCAGATGACAGTACTGATAATGGACAGGAGCAGCGCAAGGACTAAGGCCTTATAATTAACAGGCTCCGCAATCATAGCCAGGTTTTCAAAGGTAAAACTGTTTTCCGAGGTAGTCATGCCGTAAAACAGGATCATAATTAAGGGTATGATAATAAATCCCGCCATCCATAGAATATAGGGAAAGGAAAATAATTTCATCCGATTGGCATTGGGAAGCATTAATCCGCGTTCCAGAAGGGGATTATGCTTTGGCTTGGTGGCATTCATAGAACACACGCCTCCTTATCTAGTAATATTAGGTTATGAGAAGCTGTTTTCTGGGTCAGGCCGCCGGGCAGGGCTATTCAAGTGGGACAGCTGCCTGCTCGTCCTCCGATGCCGGTTTATTCATGATCTGGATGTCGAAGGGGTCAACCTTGATCCCCACTTCGGTGCCTACGGCACACAGGTCGGTGGAATGGACGAGCCATTCACGGCCGCCGGCCAGAACCTCCATCTCATAATGCACTCCCTTAAAGATCAGGGAGGTAACCTTTCCGGCCAGGATCCCTTCCGAGGGCTTTACCAGGTCGATATCCTCAGGGCGGATGACAACATCCACCGGCTTTTGTTTGCCAAAGCCATCATCCACGCAGGGGAAATTGGCTCCGAGGATATTCACAAGCCGGTCCTCTACCATGGTAGCTGCAATAATGTTGCTGTCGCCGATAAAATCGGCTACAAAGGCATTCTCCGGTTCATTATATATCTTCTCCGGCGTGCCTATCTGCTGTATATAGCCCTGGTTCATGACCACGATGGTGTCCGACATGGTAAGGGCTTCTTCCTGGTCATGGGTAACATAGACAAAGGTAATGCCCAATTCATTCTTTAAACGGATCAGCTCATACTGCATGTCCTGGCGCAGCTTAAGATCCAGCGCGCCGAGGGGCTCATCCAGCAGGAGCACCTTGGGCTCATTCACAATAGCTCTTGCAATTGCGATTCTTTGCTGCTGTCCTCCGCTTAAGGAATTAGGCATACGGTCCTCGTAGCCATCCAGGTTGACCAGCTTCAGGGCATACTTGATTTTATCCTTTATGTAGATAGCACTTTTTTTCTTTATCTTCAGGCCAAAGGCAATGTTTTCTGCAATTGTCATATGGTTAAATAGAGCGTACTTCTGGAATACGGTATTGAGCTGGCGCTCATTCGGGGGCAGCTTTGTAATATCCTTGCCTTCGAAGACGACCTGTCCCTTATCGGGAGTCTCAAAGCCTCCGATAATACGCAGGGTCGTGGTCTTGCCACAGCCGGAGGGACCCAGCAGCGTGACAAATTCATTTTCCCGTACATAGAGGCTCAAATCATCCAGTATAACCGTATTACCATAGGATTTTGTAATACCCACCAAGTTGATTAATTTATTTTCGTTCATTGTAAATATGTCCATGCCCATCATTACGGGCATTGCCCTTTATCACACAAATCGCCATGAAAGTGCTGGCATGGACTCGGTCCTCCCTTTGTTTATTAGTTTTATTTCTTTCAACCTTCTCCTTTAAGAAGGTTTTGGTCTCCACAAAATCAAAAGCTCGGAGGTGTGGACACCCAGAGCAGGGTAGCACCGGTTTTTTCGGATGCGGTTATATAGTGCTGCTTGTTGGCGGTAAAATAAAAGGATTCCCCCTTTTTTACCTTGTAAGTACGGTTTCCGATATGCAGGGTGATGCTCCCATTTAGGATATAGCCAAATTCTTCGCCCTCATGGGGATTATCCGGATAGGTAGAACCGTTGGCATCCAGCGTCAGAAGAATGGGCTCCATGATATTCTTCTGGGCATTGGGAATAATCCACTTCACTTCATTTTTTAATTCGGCATCGTATTTTTCGAAATAATCAGATTTTTTGAACACCACCTGCTCGGCAGTTGTTCCGCTAAAAAATTCCTCAAGATTCGTGCCAAGACATTGCAGAATGTCTACAAGGGTGGCGATGGAAGGAGAGGTTAAATCCCGTTCCAGCTGCGAGATAAAGCCCTTTGATAATTCGGCACGGTCAGCCAGCTCTTCCTGGGTTAAGCTTTTTTGTATTCGTAATTCCTTGATTTTTGAACCAATATTCATAATAATATCCATCCCTGACCATTTAGTTTTTATGCTGCGGCAGCACCTGTTAATAACTGGATTGAAGCCTGTTTTAACTGGCCGGTTTCTTACTAAAGATAAACTTAAAGTTTAGTTAAACTAAACAATACTATTTATTATACTAGCATTATTTGTATTGTCAATAATTTTGTTGAATTATTAGGAAAAGGCGGAGTTTTGTTGAATTATTAAGGGAAAGGGAGGTATGGATAAAATAATAGAGAAAACGGAGGGTATGGGAACCATGAAAGAGGGAAGCTGCCAACTGTACCAATCAAGCCTCGTAAAGCTTTGATCACAACGTTAGGCAGCTTCCCTTTTATTACGACTGTTCTATCATAACTGTTTTATTATGACTGTTCTATTATAACTGTTCTATTATAACTGTTTTATCATGACTGTTCTATTATGACTATTCTATTATGACTGTTAGATTATTGGGCTATAAGGCATATCATTACTAATGAATGAAAGCTTGCATAGCTGTTTTTTCATAGGACAATGTATTAAATCTGAAAAAACTGGACAAGTGTATTTAGCTCTTCTGCGATGTCTTTATTCTTATTAGCCTGCACCAATACTTCGTCCGTTTTATTAAATATTGCAGTCGAGCTTTCAGCAATATTGGTAGAGCCCTGCGCAGCTTCATTTGCAGCCGAGGTTATTTCGTTAATGGACTGCTTAATATAGGAAATGGACTCGTCCAATTGAAGTGTAGAGCTTTTAATTTCATTTACCATCTCGCCGATGGTATTGGCGTCGTTATGATATTGTTCACCGGTTTTTACAAGTGTTTCATAATCCTTGATTACCTTGCTGTCCACAAAAGCCAGCAGGGTCTCTGAATCGGAGACAATATCCCGTACGGCGTTTGATATCTCATTGCTGATTGCTTCAATCTGGGAAACAGCATTTTTTGAATTGTGTGCCAAATTGCTTATCTCATTAGCGACAACGGCAAAGCCTTTGCCGGCTTCGCCAGCTCTTGCGGATTCAATGGTAGCATTTAGGGCCAGAAGATTGGTCTGTGCTGTGATGCCTAAAATAGCCTGCGATAAGGATTTAATTTCCTCAATAGCAGCAGCTTTGCTAATGGATTGTCTAAGCTTCTTGTTCGTTTTATCATACATCTCAATGGCAGTTGCTTGGAATTCCACCGCTTCGTCCTTCAGGTTCTGGGCGCGTACTTTAATGTCGGAAGCAACTTTTTGCCCATCGGTTGCCATTGCGGATACACGTTTTATTTCATCTGTGATTGCAAGGGAAGCAGCATTCATCTCTTCTGTGGATGCAGCAGTTTCCTCCATTCCGGCGGATAGCTGCTGTGTAGTAGCAGAGATATCCTCGACATCCCGGTGAACCTGGTTTGCGCCATCTGCCAGGGTATCTGAGGAGGTTTTTATTTGGGCTGTTTCTGATTTAATTGTAGCTATAACACCTCTTACCTTTTCCTGCGTATTATAGAAGGATCTTGTGATATCTCCAATTTCATCCTTACGCTTTAAAGACTTCTCCGGTAATTGTATTGTAAAATCACCGGATTCCAGGCTGTGCAGGTTCTGCTTTATATCAATGTATCCCTTCGTCATATTTGCACCGATCAGATAGGTGATGCCAGTACCGATCAAGGCAAGTACGATAAAGAGAATGGATATTTTAACTAAAGAATCAGCAATTTCCTTCTGTATATCGTCGGAATATACGGCGACAGACCACATTCCAATAATATTGCCATTATTTTTTATTGGAATGTAATAGGAAGTAGCGCTGCGGCCCAAAACGTTCGCAGTCCCGATATAGTTTTCTCCCTTTGTCAGAACCTGTTGAATCACAGCATCAGAAGCTTTTGTACCGAGCTGTCTGGCGCCGGAGGTATCCATTACTGTGGTAGAGATCCGGGTATCCATGGCAAAAATGGAGGATAAGATACCGGTATTTTGTAAGGCCTCGTCTACCACCTCAAAATTCTCATTCATAAGAGTGTCACCCTTATATAGATTGTTGCCGTCCAAACGCCAATCACCTGGATAGTGTGAGTTGAAAAGGGACATACAAAGTGAAGAATAGTTCATAAGTTCTACGGATTTCTCTTTCTCCACCAGATCCGTGATGAGATTCCTTACAATTACGTTGGTTAAAATAATGATAGTTAATAATAACAGATCAAAAGCTAGTACGATTTTCCATTTGATTTTCATTGGCAAGTCCATCCTTTTAATATAGTGTGGGGATATATATTTTATAACGGAATTATATCACAAAAATAGTAATGATTACTAGTATTATTTTTATATTTTTATAAATTTTTTAAGATAAACTTATCAAATAGAAATATATGATACTAAAAAAGAGAAGCACCCTGCAGTAGGGATTAAGCGTGTTAAGCTGAAGCCTCGGGGACTTAGATCCATGAACCGGAAAAATTGAAAATCAGCGCAAGCAGAAAGCTTATCACTAAGCTTTCTGTCTGCACTGATAAAGATACGAAATGAGATTATTTTCAAGATAATCTCATTTTATGGATAGGTTTATTTCGTTCTTGTAATATGCACACAATAAACATAAATATTTTGAATCTTCTTTGCCTCAATACCATCATTATGGATAATGGGTTGTGTTTCTGAAGGAGTAACATACATTTTAAAAATGATACCGTCCTGTCCGGCCTCGATGGTCCGGGTAGGCTTGTATTCATAGTCTTGCTTCGGGATCCCGATGTAGTTGAAAATGATGTCATAGGTGTCAGGGTGTGAAAAGCATACGGTGATGTCCTTTGTATCATACATTCCTATGATTTCCCGCACTTCCTCGAAGGTCATCTTAGTACATTTGTACTCACCTTCGTTAAACAGGGTGTTCACATTGCTGTTATCAAGCAGTAGTAATGGATGTTCAATCTTCTTTGTAGACATAAAACCCTCTCCTTCCTGATAGGCCTGCAGGATTCTGATGGCAGGCAAAATGCAATTGTTAAGAGGCTTCCAGCGCAGACAGACCGGAGGCTCCGTTCCTTGGTAAGACTGAGGTGCAATGATATTTTCTCTATAAAATTAGTATATGTTGTTGATAAAGCATTGTCAATAGACGGAGCCGATCGTGAAAAGATAGACAAAGGGGAAACTGATGGACGAAGGAAGGATAGACAAAGGTTAAGTGGATAAAGACCAGAACGGACAAAAAAGGATAATGGGAAAAACCCATTATCCTTTTAGAGGTGTTATGATAAGTTTTAATTATTTAAAGCTTTTATTTACACTTCTCTCCACATAGGTGGTATGAAGGATGTGGTGAGCCTTATGGCTGCCCGGTTTCTCAAGATACTCATTGTAAAGCATCTTGATGGAAGGATTATCGTGGGACTTTCTGTGAGGCATGTTTGCGTCGATATCGTATAATGCCTTTGCACGGAGAGCCCTGATGTCAGTAAAGTTACGGACAACACCTGGCTGCTGAGGCTGTCCGCCGCCGTTTACACAGCCGCCGGGGCAACCCATAACCTCGATGAAGTGATAAGTTGCTTTACCGGACTTCACGTCATCAAGAAGCTTTCTTGCATTGGAAAGGCCTGATGCAACTGCAACATTTACCTCCATGCCTGCTACATTATAGACTGCTTCCTTAATACCCTTGGTACCGCGGACCTCTTTAAAATCCAGGTTAGCAAGCTCTTCTCCGGTTAAGGATTCAACAGCAGTTCTTAAAGCAGCCTCCATAACACCGCCGGTAGCACCGAAGATGACGGCAGCACCGGTTGACCTGCCAAGTGGATCATCAAAGTCTTCATCCGGAAGGGATAAGAAGTTGAGGCCTACGCGCTCAATCATTCTTGCAAGCTCGCGGGTAGTGATGGAGATATCTACATCAGGAACGCCGGCTGCATTCTGGTTCTCCCTGCCAATCTCGAATTTCTTTGCTGTACATGGCATTACGCTGACCATAACAATCTTTGCAGGATCAATGCCCATTTTCTCAGCATAATAGGTCTTTGTAATAGCGCCGAACATCTGCTGGGGAGATTTGCAGGTAGATAAATTGGGAATCATATCCGGATAATAATGCTCACAATATTTAATCCAGCCCGGTGAGCAGGAGGTAATCATAGGTAATACTCCGCCGTTGCTGATTCTGTCGATTAACTCGTTGGCTTCCTCCATAATTGTTAAGTCCGCAGAGAAATCGGTATCAAATACCTTCTCAAAGCCTAAGCGGCGAAGGGCTGATACCATCTTGCCCTGTACGTTGGTGCCGATGGGCAGGCCGAAGGCCTCGCCAAGTGCTGCACGGACAGCAGGAGCGGTCTGGACTACAACATACTTGTCAGGATCTGCAAGTGCCGCAAATACTTCATCCGTATAGTCCTTTTCTAAGAGAGCGCCGGTAGGGCAGACTGCGATACACTGGCCGCAGGATACGCAGCTGGTATCACCCAGACCCATGTCGAAGGCGCAGGAAATGTTGGTATCAAAGCCACGCTCATTTGCACCGATTACGCCGATGCCCTGGATCGTGTCACATACGGCTGAGCAGCGTCTGCAAAGAATACATTTGTTGTTGTCGCGGACCATATGGGCAGAGGTATTATCCAGCTCATAGTGGGTACGCTCGCCATCGTACAGGTATTCATCTTCAACCTTAAGGTCGTTGCAAAGCTTCTGAAGCTCACAATTACCGCTGCGGACGCAGGATAAACATTTTCTGTCGTGGTCAGACAGGATAAGCTCTAAGGTTTTCCTACGGGAATCAAGCACCTTATGAGAGTTTGTTACAATTTCCATACCCTCAGCAATTGGGTACATGCAGGCAGCCACAAGGCTTCTTGCGCCCTTTACTTCTACAACGCAGATGCGGCAGGCACCGATTTCATTGACATCCTTTAAAAAGCAAAGGGTAGGAATATCAATATGTGCCAGCTTAGCTGCTTCTAAAATAGTGGAGCCCTTAGGTGCTTCTACAGGCATACCATTTATTTTTATATTAACAGTTTCCATTAACAACCTCCATTCTGTCATGCTATGACAGTTCTAATTACAGGTTGAAAGTGATTGATTTTCAACCCAACTCTATCTTCAAATATACTTGAAAGGATACATGGTGTGTCTTTAAAGAGAATATCACTGCATTCCTGACAAGCGAATCAGCCGCATTTCTCTTATTTCTTGGAAATAGCACCGAATCTGCACTTCTCCATACATGCGCCGCACTTGATACACTTGCTCTGATCGATAAGGTGAATCTCTTTTACCTTGCCTTCGATTGCGCCGTTAGGACAAATTCTTGCACATAAGGTACAGCCTTTACACTTATCAGCATCGATAATGTAGGAGAGGAGAGCCTTGCAGACACCGGCAGGGCATTTCTTGTCAATTACATGGGCAACATATTCGTCTTTAAAGTAACGTAATGTTGATAATACGGGGTTAGGAGCTGTCTGGCCAAGGCCGCAGAGTGCATTTTCCTTAATGTAGTAGCAAAGATCCTCTAATTTATCAAGGTCTTCCATAGTTCCCTGTCCGTTAGTGATCTTGTCAAGGATTTCGTGGAGACGCTTTGTACCGATACGGCAGGGAGTACATTTACCGCAGGACTCGTCTACTGTGAACTCCAGGAAGAACTTTGCAATATCAACCATACAGTTGTCTTCATCCATTACGATAAGACCGCCGGAGCCCATCATGGAGCCGATGCTGATCAGGTTGTCGTAATCGATTGGAATATCAAAATGGGAGGCAGGGATACATCCGCCGGAGGGACCGCCGGTCTGGGCCGCCTTGAATTTCTTGCCGTTAGGGATGCCGCCGCCGATTTCTTCGATTACTTCACGCAGGGGTGTTCCCATGGGGATCTCTACAAGACCCGTATTGTTGATCTTACCGCCAAGTGCGAATACCTTGGTGCCCTTGGATTTTTCTGTACCCATAGCTGCGAACCATTCCGGACCATTTAAGATAATCTGGGGAATGTTAGCATAGGTTTCAACGTTATTTAAGATAGTAGGCTTCTGGAACAGACCCTTCTGTGCAGGGAATGGAGGACGGGGACGGGGCTCACCGCGGTTACCCTCGATGGAGGTCATAAGGGCTGTTTCCTCACCGCATACGAAAGCACCGGCACCAAGCCTTAATTCAAGGTCAAAGTCAAAGCCGCTGTCAAAGATATTCTTGCCAAGTAAACCGTATTCCCTTGCCTGTTCAATGGCAATTTCAAGACGGTCTACAGCGATTGGATATTCCGCACGCACGTAGATGTAACCCTGGGTAGCGCCGATTGCGTAACCGGCAATTGCCATAGCCTCAAGAAGTACATGAGGGTCACCCTCTAATACGGAACGGTCCATGAAGGCACCTGGATCGCCTTCGTCGGCGTTACAACAGACATATTTCTGGTCAGCGTCATTTCCCTTAGCCAGCTTCCACTTTAAGCCTGTTGGGAAACCGCCGCCGCCACGGCCACGGAGACCGCTGTCTAGGATGGTCTGGATAACCTGGTCGGGGGTATATTCAGTCAGTACCTTACCGAGGGCTTCATAACCGCCGGTACCGATGTATTCATCAATGTTTTCAGGATTGATTACACCACAGTTGCGCAGGGCAATTCTGTGCTGTTTTTTATAGAAGTCAGTATCATTTAAGGACTTAAGGCCTTCATCTGTTACCATTTCCGTATATAACAGACGGGTTACAATACGTCCCTTTAATAAATGCTCGGAAACGATCTCAGGAATGTCATCTTCCTTAACCATGGCATAGAAAGCCGCTTCCGGATAAATAATAACGATAGGGCCTAAAGCGCAAAGTCCGTGGCAGCCTGTCTGTACAACGGCAACCTCTTCCTTCAGGCCATTCTTATTGATTTCTGCCTGCAGTGACTCGATAATCTTAGTACTTCCTGAAGAAGTACATCCGGTACCACCGCAAACTAACACATGTGAACGATACATAGTGTGTCCTCCTTCAGATTAACCGAGTACCTCGGCGATTGTATATTTTTGAACGATATGGCCGCGGAGTAAGTGCTGCTCAACTACTTCCTGAGCCTTCTCCGGAGTCATTTTAACATAGGTTACTTTATCTTTGCCGGGCTCGTATATTTCTACGATAGGCTCATATTGGCATAAGCCGATACATCCGGTCTGTGTTACGGATACATTTGCCAGGCCTTTGGTCTGGACTGCATCGGAAAGTGCGGTAAGCACCGGTCTTGCCCCGCTGGCAATACCGCAGGTAGCCATACCTACTACTACACGGGTCTGGTCACTGGATTCGCTGCGAATACCGATCTGACCCTGCATTTTTTCCCTGATTGCTTTAAGCTCTTCTAGAGACTTCATGCTAATCCTCCTTAAATAGACGAAAAAGTTTTATAGTAACTGGATTAGGAGGATTTAACCTCCTTAAATAGACGAAAAAGTTTATGGTAACTGGGTTAGGAGGATTTAACCTCCTTAAATAAACTAAAATGTTTATGGTAACTAGAGAGAGGATCTGCCCTCTCTTAAATAATCAATGTATGTCTATAGCTCTAATGTTATATTCCTGAAGTAGCACGCCCCCCTACTCCAGCGTTGGACAAAGGTATCTATATGTGATATCCGCCGTCCGCTTCGTTTTGGTTCTCAGTTAAGTATTCTTTGATATAAGCCGATACTTCCGGGGAATTTAAGGGAACATCGCCTAAAACCTGGCGGAACTCCCTGGTATCCAGCGTAAATTGATTTCCATCAAAGATGTAAGTATACAGGAAATCAATATGTGTATTCAAAGTAATTAATGTATGGATTGTACTGTTCATATCACCTAAGGGCATCCGGTCAATATGTGTCAGACCGAAGACGGCAGTGATGGTAGTCCCTGAACCCGGTGTGGAATCGATCTTAAAGCTTCCGCCGGTGCTTAAGGCCGCCATCTTAAAAAATGGTACGCCAAGCCCGATCCTTCTGGTGGTGCGGGTAGTAAAAAAAGGATCCTCCACGCTCTTTAGCTGTTCAGGTGTCATGCCGCAGCCATTATCCGTGATAGTTATCGTCAGTGCATCTTTGTCTCTTTGTATTTGAACAGTTATTTCAATCAAACCGGCGCCTGCCCGTATTGAATTATTCGCAATATCTAATACATTAAGAGAGATTTCCGTCATCATATTATTCGTATTTCTTTAAGATGCCTTCTAGGTCATCAACGCCTAGCTTACCATAGACATCCTCGTTAACGGTTAATACAGGAGCAAGCCCGCATGCACCGATGCAACGGCAGGACTCAAGTGAAAACTTGCCGTCCTCAGTACAGCCGCCATCCTCAACTCCGAGTAATTCCTGGAGCTTGTTGAAAATGTCGCCGGAGCCTTTTACATAGCAGGCAGTTCCCAGACAGACTGAAATGTTGAATTTGCCCTTAGGGTTAAGGGAGAACTGTGAATAGAATGTTACGATGCCATAAACTTTCTCCAACGGTACATTCATTTCGTCGGAAATGATAGTCTGAACTTCGATTGGAAGATAGCCATAGATTTCTTGTGCCTTCTGCAATATGGGCATTAGAGCACCCTTGTCATTCTGATGTTCGGAAATGATCTCTAAAAGGGCAGCTTCCTGCTCCTTTGTTCCTGCAAAAGGGACTGTACTACTTTGCATTCCCATTTTAAAACCTCCTTGAATAAAATCGTGTCGCCACACAAACAGTGACATTATAACACAAGTGTGTTAAAAAATCTACAAAAATAATTAACAACAATCCACATATATACGAAATTACGTGTATGCAAGATGTACATAAGGGTAAAAAAGATCTGTAAAACCTTGTAGGTTTCGGCAATGGACAAGCGGATTAAAAATTGAATACATGGGTATTTTGATGTATAATAATGGTAGCATATAGAAGATGTATAAAGAGAGCAAGAAAGGTAAAATAATTGCTATAGAACTTTACGGGCCACTCCTGATATCATTATAGTAAGAATAAAATATACTGTATGTGATTTATAAACTGGTACTGATTTATAACAGCAGTCGGTAAAATTAATTATTAAGGAGGAGAAGGCAATGACAACATTATCTGGCTCGGAAAGGGCGCAAACAAATTTGTATACGACCACCTCACCTGACGGAAAGATTTCCCATGTCATCTATTTGGAGGATGGTCAATTATTTCATTCTGTTACATATAACACCACCCAGATTCTTGCGCCATCCGCCATGGGGGTGAACATAACGGAAGCGGATTTTCAAGGTGGTTTAAGCTTTGTCTCTACTGGCACCACAACGTGGAACAATACGTATAGTCTGCCGGCTGGTAAAAAGAGCCTTTGTGTCGACAATCCCGTACAAAGGGAGTATGTTGTCCAAAAGGGAACACGTCAGCTGAAAATCATTATCCGGGTCTACAATGATGGCGTTGCTTTCAGATACTATATCGCAGGCCCGGGCGGAACCTATATCGAAACAGAATATACGGAGTACAATATCCCCACAGGTATCGGTGGCTGGGGACAATCCTGGGTAGTCAACTATGAAACCCAATTCCAGTATTATGGTGCGGGTACTGCGGTGGAGAAGCTGGCTATGCCTTTCCTGGCCACCTATAATAATCTTGTGTGGGCATTGTTTACAGAAGCAAATGTCCTAAATTCGAACGCAACCTACTGTCCCTCTGTCCTGAAAGGTAATATTGGCGGTCACCTTAAGTTTGTTCATGCACCGGATCCGGATCAAGCTAAATTAGGCAACCGGGTACAGGTCGCCCTGCCCTTCCAGTCCCCGTGGAGAGCAGTGATCATTGCCGACAATTTGAATGATTTGGTCAACTCGTCTTTGGCGCAGAATGTGAATCCGGCATCAAAAATTGCCGATACCAGTTGGATCAAACCCGGAAGGGTGGCATGGTCATGGTGGAGTACCTACTCCTTCACCGAGGCGGATAACCTATCACCGAATTCTATTCAACGGAAGATGTGCTATCAACAGCAAAAGGAATATGTTGATTTTGCAGCAGCGATGGGTTGGGAATACGTGACAGTGGATGCCGGTTGGGTTTATTGGACCGATGGGACGGTTGAGCAACTCTGCACATACGCCGCGGGAAAAGGGGTTAGCATCATCCTTTGGGCTTCTTATGAACTGTGGTCGCCCTATGGATCCAGTCTGATGAATATCAAGACATGGGCCGATTGGGGGGTCGCAGGCATCAAAATTGATATCATTGAGAAGGACTCGCAGATTGGCATGGCCTTCATGGAAGAAATGGCTTCCTATTGCGCAAGCCTCGGCCTCCTGTTGTCTTTACACAGCACGACAAAGCCCGGTGGCGAAGAGCGGACTTGGCCCAATCTCATCACCACGGAAGCCGTATCAGGAAATGAGCATTATTGGCTTTATTGGCCGCCTGTAAATACAGCTGCCCATAACTGTGCCCTGCCGTTCACGAGGAATGTAGTAGGATCTATGGACTATACTCCTGTTGCCCTAAGCAACAGAAATAAAAATACAACACAAGGACACCAATTGGCACAGTCTGTCGTTTTTGAATCCGGGCTGCAGCACTTTGCAGATTCCATAGATGTATATGCGGCTTGGAAGGGGACTGAATTCCTCAGCGTCGTTCAAGCCGCCTGGGATGAAACGAAGGTTTTGGAAGGCTTCCCTGGCAGCTATGTAATTATGGCCCGTCGGAAAGGTGCGGACTGGTGTATTGGCGCGATGACCACTACTGCCAGGTCGGCTGTCCTTCAACTGTCCGAACTAAATTTGGGAAGCGGAAATTATACGGCGTATATTTACAAGGATGGAGCCTCCCTGGATTTCCTCGTTAAGGAGATCCAAACAGTAAATTCTTCTTCTACCTTGACGATACCCATGCTTGGAAGCGGCGGCTGCGCTGTCTTTATTTCAAAAACAACTGTGCCGAGCATGCCGGTTGATCCCTATACTGCTTATGAGGCGGAGAACGCTACTTTGGTCGGTGCAGCAGCTATTTCCGATTGCGCTAATTGTTCCGGCGGGAAGAAAGTTGGATATTTAGGGTATACTGGTGAGGTTATCTTTACCGTAAATGTGCCAAGAACAGATGTATACAAGGTGCGGCTGTATTATTTAGCCGGTGACCCAAGGACGATCAGCTGCAGTATAAACGGCGGAACCGGGTACGATTTGGAAATCGCATATGGGTCGGGCAGCTGGAATACCGTAAGGATCCTGCCCACATCCATGGCTTTGAATGCGGGAAGCAATACCATCCGCTTGTATCATACGGACTGGGCACCTGATATTGATAAGATCGGCATCCTTATTTAAGTTTAGGCCATATTTTTTAGTAGATACAGTTAGTGCGATACAAAGGAGGCTGTTGGCGATAATTTATCATCCGCAACAGCCCCTTTTGTTGTAATTAAATATGAAAAACAATAATAGTGTGGCTATTATGGTGGTGGAGGTGTAAAGGCTATGATTGTTTATAATGCTGAAAAAAGACAGTTTGTTCTTTCCACCCGCAAAACGACTATGGTTTTGCGGCATGGAAAGGAGGGGCTGTATAATTTATACTGGGGTGGAACCATCCGGGCGGAAGACATTGAAGCAGAAGAGAAGTGGTTCCATAGTTCTTTTGATCCGGATCTTTGGCAGGAGCGCCAAGAATTTTCCTCGTATAATGGCCGGATATTCACGCAGCCGGCTCTCATTGCCGGAGAAAAGGGGCAGAATGCGCTGTTTTTCCATTTTGGATCGTACCATGTGGAGGACAACCGCCTGTTCATCACTTTTCTGGAACCCCGTAAAGGGCTGGAGCTGCTTTTGGAGTACACCGTATACGAAGAATTCGACATCATCGGCCGCCGGGCAACACTGAAAAACAGCGGCGGACCTTTAGACGTGCAGCGGTTTTTCAGCGGATGCTTTACGTTACCCCTGTTCCGCGGTGGATTCCTGCGTTACCTTACAGGCAAATGGGCGGGAGAATGTCAGATTCAGGACAGGGAGCTTGCGCCGGGCACAATTGAATTACAATCGATACGCGGCATTCCTGGACCACATTTTAATCCTTCCTTTGCCCTGCATGAGCATGCGATGGAGGAAACGGGAGATGTTTGGTTTGGTCTGTTGGCCTACAGCGGAAACTGGAAGATCTGCGTGGAACAAACGGCTTTTGGCAATACGCATATATTGGCGGGACGTAATGATTTTGATGGGGCGGAGATCCTGCCCGGAGGAACCGCTCTTTCTACGCCTGTGTTTTATGGCGGGTTCTCTGCCGACGGCTTTGGAGGCATGAGCCGTCTGTTACATAGTTTTCAGATATCCCAAGTGATCCGAACGCCAGAGGTGCGCCCCGTACTGTATAATTCCTGGGAAGCTACGGCCTTTGCCGTCAATGTGGAATCACAGAAAAAACTGGCCCGGCGCGCAGCCGAAATGGGTGTGGAGCTTTTTGTAGTAGACGATGGGTGGTTTGGCCAGCGGCACAGCGATACCGCCGGGCTTGGCGACTGGGAAGTGAATGGGGAAAAGTTTCCTAATGGGCTGGAGGAGCTGATTGACGAAGTGAAGCGCCTAAACATGGCATTCGGCATCTGGGTAGAACCGGAGGCCGTAAATCCCGACAGCAATTTGTACCGGAGCCATCCGGATTGGATCTATCACATTCCAGGGGTGGAACCGATGACCGCCCGCAATCAGTATGTCCTGGATTTTTCTTTGCCCCAGGTAAAGGCTTATGTAAAAGAGTTTCTCAGAAAGCTGCTCTCCCGGCATGACATCCAATACCTTAAGTGGGACATGAACCGTGCTATTACGGATGTCGCTGGAGAGGACGCCACGGGCAACGGAAAGAAGCGCCGCGCCCATGTGGAAGCCCTCTACGAAATATGGGCCTGGCTGCGGGAGACTTTTCCCCATGTCGCTTTAGAAAGCTGCAGCGGCGGCGGTGGCCGTGTGGACATGGGAGCTTTGCAATGGGCGGATACCTTCTGGCCCAGCGACAACACCGATCCCTATGACCGCCTTTTTATCCAAGAGGGCTTTACCCAATTCTATGCTCCGGCCACCATGACCTGCTGGGTGACCGATACGCCGGAACATGGCGGGCGTTTGGGGCGTTGCTCCGTCGCTTACAAATTTCATTCAGCCATGTGCGGCCCCCTGGGCATCGGCGCGGATATTGGCAAGCTGGATGCTGAAACTTTGGCGGAATACAAGCGGTATATTGCGGAATACAAGCAAATCCGCGAGACTGTGCAGTTGGGCGGGTTATATCGCCTGGCATCTCCAACTAGCGGCTTTGCTGCCGTACAATATGTATATAAGGAACAGTCCGTCGTTTTTGCTTTCCTGCACTCCCAGAGTTTTGGTGACAAGCAGGCTCCGCTTCGCCTGCGGGGACTGAAGGAGGATCATATTTACCGCTTAGAGGGCGGAAGGACATATGCCGGCAGCACATTGATGAACCGGGGAATCGCTTTGCCGTTGGAGGGGGACTTTTCCAGCTGTAAGTTGGTATTTGCCGACGAAGGGGCTTACGGACCCGAGGACGAATTGTAATGCCCTCATATCTACACCCACATTCCCGTCTCTTTTCTTGTGTTTGGATAAAGCCTGTATTATACTTTTTTTAAGCCATATTTCCTTGATTACAGATGGAGGTGCCTATGAAAAAGAAACGTTCGGTTTTCAGTGTAATCATCATTGCGCTTGTCGTAGTGATTATGCCTTTATATATGCTGGGCTTTGGACTGTACCAATGGGGCCATACCCTTACGAACCGGGAAATTACCCAGTCGATGTATACCCGTTCCACTTTCTTTATGAATACATTGGAAAACGAGATCCGCCGTATAAAGCAGGTTCATCAAGAATGCTTGAACGATGATGATTTATACTATTATGCGAACGCTTCCTCTATTATGACGGTGCAGGAACGTGTGAAAAATCTGCTGGCTATCCAAAAAAGGCTGAATACAGTTTATGACAGCTCCACATATATTGCGGACGTGATACTTTGGATGCCCCAATTGCCGCACATGATCTCGGCCCAACGGGGAGTCGACCCCATGAAGGAGGATTGGGAGGGGCTTTTACAGGAATTGGTGTACGACTCTGCATCCACTTTGATTGAACATGAAGGTGAATTGTACCTGTGTGCCGCTTATCCGGCCAATCCCCGTTTTTCCGACATTCCTCCCACCTACATTTTAGCGATTCGTCTGTCTAGCGAGAAAATTGCGGAAGAAATGCTGGGCTTCAATATGTATCCGGAATCCGGTACCCTATTCCAACTCTCAGGGAAGGATTTCCGGCTCCTCGTAGGTAATGATATCGGCCTGGACAAAAAAACCGCGGATTCCTTCCAGGATGAGAAGGCCTCGGGACGGATGACCTTTACCCGTACATTGACATCTTTGTCGGGGGACAAATTCCTGGCGATCCGGATCCCCTCGGCCTATCTGAATGGTGAGCTGTATACCTATGTGCCTACAGAAATTCTTTATGGGGAGCTTGAGCATTACCGCTTGCTGTTTATTCTATTTACTGTCATCGCCGGTGTTCTGGTAGGCACTTATTTCTGGTTTACCAACCGGATCCTTAACAGGCCCGTTAAACGGCTGGTGGCGGCATTAACCCAAGTGGAACGCATGCAGCTGGATGTAAAGATTGAGCATGGAGGAAACGATGAGTTCAGTTACCTGTACGAAGCCTTCAACCAGATGGTTGCCTCCTTGGAAAACATGATGGAGATCAACGTCCGCCAGCGCACATTGACCCAGGAGGCGGACTTGCGCCAGCTGCAGGCGCAAATCAACCCTCACTTTTTGCACAACAGCTTTTTTATTTTATACCGTATGGCGAAGGATGAGGACTATGAAAATATCACGAAATTCCTCACCTACCTGTCCGATTACTACCGCTATATCACCCGGAACGCGAAAATGGAGGTGGAGCTGCGGGCAGAGGACGGTCACGCCCGTAGTTATATGCAGATCCAACTGGTGCGGTTTAGAAAAAGGCTTTCAGCCAATTTTGAGCCTCTGCCCGAAGCCTATGCCGGATTAATGGTACCCCGCCTGATTTTGCAGCCCTTGCTGGAAAACGCTTTTGGCCACGGCCTGCGGGACGTGGTGGAGGGCGGATTTCTGCATGTTTGGTATGAGCCGGACGAAGCCGCGGGGCTGCTGCGGGTGCAGGTAGAAGATAACGGTCCTGGCCTTACGCCGGAGGAAAAGGCCGCCTTAGAGCGCAAGCTGGACACGCAGCCCCATTCCGAAACCGAGCGCACAGGTATCATCAATATTCATCAGCGGGTGCGGGCCAGGTTTGGCGATGGATGCGGCCTGTCTATTTCCACGCCTCCGGGCGGCGGGGTGCGCTTCACGCTGACCCTGTCATTGCAGGCATCATCACAACAGCCAAGGTCATAAGATATAGTCGGAGGAGGGAAGCTATGATATATAGATTGATGGTCGTGGACGACGAGGATTTTATTACTGATAGTTTGGCCTATATGCTGGAAGGGCTGGAGGAACCCATGCTTGAGGTGAGCAAGGCATACTCCGCCCCCGAAGCGCTGGCACTGCTGAACAGCCATGTATATGATATCGTGGTTACAGATATTCAGATGCCAGGGATGTCCGGCATAGACTTACTGAGGGAGATTCATGCTAAGTGGCCCTCCTGCCGCGTTATTTTTCTCACGGGGTACAATGAATTTGACTATGCTTACCAGGCTCTGAGATATGGGGCATTTCGTTTTATTTTGAAAAACGAAGGCGACGATGTTTTAGCAGAAGCGGTTCAAGAGTGCATACAAAGCATCCGCAGGGAGGCTGCGTTGACGACCATCCCTGCCGTGTTTCCGGTCAGGCGGCAGACCGTGGACTTTTTGCGCAGCCTTGTGGTGGGAGGTGCGCCGGAGGCTGGGTATTTACAAGGGGAACTGGAGAGCCTGGGTCTTTCTTTATGTGCCAGGAACCCGGTTCTGCTGATGGTAGGCCATATGAACAAGCCCTTAACGGATGAGCTGCTGGCAAAGATAGGCTGGATCGTCCGTGATAAGGTCGGCCATGCGGTCCATTGCGAAGAAGTAAAAGTAGACAGGCAATTGGTCTTGTGGATGATGCAGTCGGTTGTAGAAGGAAATGAAGAGCATGCCCGGGCAGCCATAACCGGATTTGCTGAGCAAATCCAAGAGGCGTGTAAAACTGTATTGAACATCCATCTTACCTTTGTGTTTGATCCCGAACCCGTCGGCTGGGAGGAAATTCCGCGCCGTTTTACGCATATCCGGTATGTTACGACCACTTATTTGCGGGAGAACTCGGAAATCGCTATGGCGACCATTACCTATTTTTCCGGAGGTTCACTGCTTTTTCCTGGCGAAGTAGAGAATGCTTCCGGCGAGAACGGGGTACCTTGGGACGGCTGTTTTTTTGTGGAAAGATTGCTGCAATATATCCAGCATAACTTAAATGCGGACTTATCCCTGACGGCATTGTCAGAGCATATGTATCTGAATCCCGCCTATCTTTCCCGTAAGTTCAAGGAATTGACCGGCCACAACATCACTGAGGTTATTCTGCAGTCACGTATGGACAAAGCCCGCCATCTCCTTCGTGAAAGCGCCAGGAAAATCAGCCAGATTTCCGCCATGGTGGGCTATGATTCAGCGGCGCATTTTTCAAGGACCTTTAAGCGGTATGTCGGTCTTACCCCGCAGGAATACAGGGATGGGAGCCAGAAAGCTGCTTTACAGCAAAACGTAAAAGAAGAGCAAGGAAAGTAGAAATGTGCTTCTGTACAGACAGGCTTTTCTCCGGGTAAAATATAGATACAAGGTTGCAACTTTAATGAAAATTAAATGAGGTTTATGTTAAGGAGGAGAGCAGGCTATGAAAAACAAGAAACGGTTTTTGGCTGTATTTGTTACATTTCTAATGGTTGTCTCTTTGCTGTATGGATGCGGAGGAAAAACTAACGACCCGGCGCCCCAGACCAGTACCGGCAGTAATTCAGACGCGGGCGTTTCCCAGCCGGCTGACGGCGGGGAGGATGGCCCCTTTGGTAAATACGCCGAGCCAGTTACGATTTCTGTGGTAAAGAATCTTGGGCAGAGCAGTATGGAATTTCCTAAGGGGGACAGTCTGGAAAACAACGTGTGGACCAGGTATTACGAGGATCAATTCAATATCAGGTTCGACTGGAAGTGGTCCACCACACTGGAACAGTACGATCAGAAAGTAAATATCGCTATTACGTCAGGCGATGTGTCCGATGTGATGAAAGTGAACAGGACGCAGCTGAAGATGATGGTGGATAACGAGCAGGTTTATGACTTAACAGAGCTGGTCGATAAATATGCTTCTGATTTTACTAAGGAAGTCCTGAACGCTGATGACGGTGCGAGCTTGGACAGTGCTACTTTTAGTGGACGCCTGATGGCCATCCCTGCAATCGTATCAGATCTGCAGAGTGCAAATGTTCTGTGGATACGTACCGACTGGCTGGACAATTTGGGGCTGGATATTCCAGAGACCGTTGAGGACTTTTGGACAGTGGCTGAGGCATTCGCTACCAAAGATCCGGACGGCAACGGCGCGAATGACACATATGCTTTGGCCCTGAACAAGGATTTGTTTGGCACAGGAAGCGTATATGCCAGCGGTGAAGGATTCTTCAATATGTACAATTCTTATCCTAATATTTGGATTGCCAAGGATGGGAAGCTGGCTTATGGCAGCATTCAACCCGAAGCAAAGGACGCTTTGGCGGCTTTGCAGGAGATGTATGCCAAAGGGTATATGGATCCGGAATTTGGCGTAAAGGATGCCAACAAGGTGAATGAAGACGTATGCGCAGGCAAGGCTGGAATGATGTTCGGAAACTTTTGGAATATGGCCTGGGTCAATGATGCCAAGGTGGCTGATCCCACCGTCGAGTGGGTGCCCGCCGCCATCCCTGGAAATGCGAAAGCCCAGCTTTCCTTCGGCACCACCTCCTACTATGTGGTCAGCAAGGATTGCAAACATCCGGAGGCCGCCTTCAAACTATTGAACGGTTATCTTGATAAAGGCTACGGCGAACATGCGGAACCCCTTATATACAACATTACTCCGGAAGGGTACGGCCCCTTTGATTACCCCGTGATCACGATGGAGCCTTCCATGAAGAACTTCGAAGCCGCGAAGAAGGTAACGGCTGCCCTGGAGAGCGGCGACACCAACGGGCTAAATGCTGAGCAGATGAACTACTATGAGCTTTGTAAGCTGAGCCTGGCGGGCGACCACAGCAACAACAACTGGCATCAGCTCAAGATGTTTGGGCCTGGCGGCAGCCTTGGAGTGGTCCAGAAATATTGGGATAATGGCAATGTGATGCCGGATTTGTATTATGGGCCGCCTACCCCGGCTATGACAGAAAAGAAATCGACCTTGGATAAGCTGCAGCTTACTGATTTTTCTGTCATCATCATGGGAGCCCCTGTCGACGATTTTGATAAATTTATGGCCAACTGGTTGAATTTGGGCGGCCAGGATATGACCGACGAAGTAAATGAGTGGTATGCCAATAAATAGTATTGCCACATAATGACAGAAAGCAGAGTGTGGGTGGGGAGAGGTGCTACGCCGCTCCCCATCTGCCAGTTTGAGGGATTGCCATGAAAAAAATGAAACGAAATCTTCCGTTGCACATCATGCTATTATCTGCCTTAATATTGATGTTAGTATACAATTACCTGCCGCTGCTGGGGAACATAATGGCATTTCAAAAATTTAATCCAACCAAAGGCTTTTTTCGCAGCGAGTGGGTGGGTCTGGACAACTTCCGGTATGTGTTCGCTATGCCGGATACCCTGCAGGTGATATGGAATACCTTTTTCATTGCCGTAATGAAGCTGATTATGGGGATTATCGTCCCGGTGATTGTAGCCTTATTACTCAATGAGATGCGCCGTATCCGTTACAAGCGCGCCCTTCAAACGATAGTTTATTTCCCGCATTTTTTAAGCTGGGTCATCTTAGCGGGTATCATGGTGGATGTCCTTTCCCCTTCCCAGGGTATTATTGGAAAAGCCTTTTCCGCCCTTGGATTAGAGGCGCCTTTCCTTCTGGGTGATGCAAATTTATTTCCTTTCACTATGGTATTCACGGAGACCTGGAAGGAATTCGGTTTTGGCACTATTGTATACCTGGCCGCCCTTACCGGCATTGATCCTACCTTATATGAGGCTGCCGGAATTGATGGGGCAGGCCGGTGGAAACAGACTCTCAATATCACGATTCCCTGCATTATGCCTATTGTGATGTTAATGACCATTTTAGCTATGGGTAATGTGCTGAATGCGGGCTTTGACCAGATATTCAACCTTTATAGCCCCCAAGTATATGCTACGGGTGATATCCTGGATACACTTGTGTACCGTATCGGTATGGAGGACGCCCAATATGGTGTGGCTACCGCGGTTGGCCTGTTCAAAAGCGTTGTTTCCTTCCTTATGCTGTCCCTGTCATACGGATTAGCTTACAAGTATACCGATTACCGTGTATTCTGAGTGTTTCGTGTGCTGTCCCGCTCATCTTTAGCTAAACAGCATACTAGTTTGGGGAACTTAAAGCTTCATAAATAATGCTACTGTAGTCTAAAGCTATCAACAGAAAATTTTAAAAGGGGGTTACAGCGTATATGGACCGTCGGCGTCGTATCAGAACTACGGGAAGGGCATCGGTTGGAGTGCGGATATTTTCCGTTTTTAATTATATATTTGTTACCTTAATTGCACTTACCTGTTTGTTGCCAATGGTGAATCTGTTGGCTATTTCTTTCAGCTCCAGCAGTGCGGTATCCACGGGGCAGGTGAGCTTTTGGCCGGTGGATTTTACATTGGAATCATATTCTTTCATGGCGGGGAAGCCGGAATTTTTTGATTCAATGAAGGTATCTGTCTTGCGTATTTTATTGGCCGTTCCCCTAAGCATGATCGTGTCTGTGCTGGCGGCCTATCCTCTTTCACGGCAAAATTATGAATTTGGAGCTAGAAAATACTATGTTTGGATCTTTATTGTCCCTATGATGTTTTATGGCGGGTTGATACCATCCTATATGGTAGTCCGCAATACCGGACTCATTGATTCTATCTGGGCGCTGGTACTGCCCTGTTCGATCAATGTGTTTAACATTATACTATTGATGAACTTTTTCCGTTCAATCCCCAAGGAACTGGAGGAGGCGGCAGCCGTTGACGGTGCAGGGCATTTCCGCATTTTATTGCAGGTGGTGCTGCCGGTGTCAACTCCGGTGCTGGCCACCGTGTTGTTGTTTTTCATTGTCAACCACTGGAATTCCTGGTTTGATGGCTTGATTTATATGAATTCCCCCAGCAAATATCCCCTGCAGACCTATCTGCAGACCCAGGTCGTCAACCGGGCTCTTATGGCGTTGGAGGCCATGCGCGACATCCGGCGTATGGGGAATATTTCCGACCGCACAGGGAAGGCTGCACAGATCTTTTTAGCCGCTGTTCCGGTATTAGCGGTATATCCATTTTTACAAAAATATTTTACAACCGGTATTGTAATGGGCAGTGTGAAAGGCTGACGCATGCCGGAGAAGTAGGAGAGAACAATGTGGAAAATTACCTCACCCGAAAAAAATTTGAGTGTTATTCTGCACCTTGGCGAAGAAGGCGCTGAAGAAGGCGCTATTGCATATGAGGTTACGCTGGGAGGCAGGCTCTGTGCAAGCGGTGCGCTGGGCTTCGTCACCAGCCTTGCGGATTTCACCGGAGGGCTCCGTTTTGTTGAAATGGAGGCTCCGGCCGAAATCAACGAACAATATAGCTTACCCGCAGGAAAAAAGGCGGTGTACGAAAATCACTGTATAGAATCAAGCCTGCATTTTGTCCGGCAGGAAACGCCCTTTGTTTTAGTGGTGCGTGCCTATGATAACGGCGCGGCCTTCCGCTATGAGATTCCTGTAGAAGGAGAAGGATTTTCTGTGCTGCGGGAGAGCACAGATTTCTGCTTTGCCGAAGGACTTGACGATGTTTGGCTGCAGGATTGGGTCGCTACTTATGAAGCGCCTTACAACAAAAGCAGCTGGGGTCCGGCGCACAATGGCCGTCATTACGGTATGCCAGTCTTGGTGGGAGGCGGCGCAAGCGGCCCATGGCTGATGGTGAATGAGGCAGCGGTATTGAATACCGGCGGCAGCTATTGTGTCAGCCATGTGAAGGGAACCGCTGCACGGCGGCTTACGCTGGATTTCGCACCCGAGGAAAAGGGTGCGCCCATTCCATCGCCGCTTCCATTCCAATCACCTTGGCGCTATCTGCTGATAGCAGATACCTTAGACGAGGTGGTGAACTCTACCTTAAATTACAATCTAAACCCACCTGCCAAGCTGGAGGACACAAGCTGGATTAAGCCCGCCCGCGCCTTATGGGCTTGGTGGATCAGTGACACAGGCGCACAGGTATTTACCGAGGTTAAGCAATATGTGGATTTTGCAGCTGCCATGGGCTTTGAGGCAGTTGTGGTGGATGCGGGCTGGGACGAGACCTGGATCCGGCAGTTTTGCAATTATGCCCATGCCCGGAACATCTCCCCCTGGCTGTGGACGGCTATGCAGGATATCGATACCGAGGAAACCGCCGGTTATTATTTACCTCTGTGGAAAAGCTGGGGGGCTGACGGCGTAAAAATCGATATCTTTGAAAATGACTCCGCCCACACTGCGTGGCAGTATAACATGATGGCGGATATCATGGCCAGAGAAAAGTTGATGGTTAATTTCCACGGCTGCACAAAGCCCATGGGCGAGGGGCGCACTTGGCCTCATTTTATTGCCGCGGAAGGGATCATGGGGTTGGAATACTACAAATGGAGCGACCAGCCAAACGCGGAACACAACTGCACGGTACCCTTCATCCGCAATGTCGCGGGGCCAATGGATTATACACCTGTTGGATTCACCAATAAAAACCGCAATACGTCCATGGCCCACCAAATGGCGCTGGCGGCAGTGTTTGAAAGTGGATGTACCCATTTTGCCGCCTCCATTTTTAACTTGGAGCCCTGGAGCGGCACAAGCTTTTTGCGCCGTTTAAAGCCCAAATATGACGGCCTGCGCTTGCTTGCCGGCTATCCGGGAGACCATGTGGCTATATTGCGGTGGATCCAATCGTCCGAGGAGTATGTGGTGGGCTGTATCTGCAACCAAAAGCGTGCGATGCGTCTGCCTTTGGATTTTTTGCCGGAAGGTGATTTTGAGGCCGAGGTATACAAAGACGACCGCTTTGGTGACGATATTCTTTGCGGGCGCATGGCGGTAAACAGGGAGAGCATATTAGATATCCCCATGCTTGAGCACGGAGGGGCAGGCGTGTATATTGCCCGTAAGATCGAACCGCTTTCCATTTTGCGGGCCGAAGGATATATGTGCGGAGATTACACTGAACTCTCTGCCGATGCTGCAAGACCCTTCCTGGGAAGCGTGCGCGGGACAGTTTCTGAGGAAAATCCGGCTCCCGTCCTAGTCCTGCACGGCGGAGCCGAGTTTGCATGTGAAGAAACGCTTCCCGCCGGGACGGCTTCCATACGTTTGTTTTATCGCGCCGAGGAGGCTTTCTCGCTTCAAATCAGCGACGGGATCTCTTCTGTACAGGCGGATGTTCCTGCCAGTGGATATGGAATCTTTTCTACCTATGATGTCGCTTTCCCCTTTGCCAAAGGACCGGCTAAACTGGTGCTAAAAAAGCAGCGTGGTGCCGCTCCCACGCTGGATAAGCTCCGTATTATACGTAACGCTCCTGTGCAGGGCATGGTTTTGCCGGTGGAGACAGGTATCCTTTTTGGAAGCGGGACTCTTCTGCCCGATTGCCGGGGAACCTGGCAGCTATGCGGTATGGAAAACGGTGCCGTACTGCGTATGCAAAATGTAATGCTGCCGCAAAGCGGCGAGTATATTTTACGCGTCAACTATTACGCAGGAATGACAGGCACCGCGCAGGTCAGCGCAAACGGTGGGCCGGCAATCCCTGCAAAATTGAGCGGCGTGGGCAAGTGGAGTTCCACCAAGGAAGGAGACCTCCTGGCCAGGGAAATTCTACTCCCTCTCGAAAAAGGACCGAACACGATTGAAGTGACAGCATGCGAGGCGCTACCTACGCTAAAGGAGCTGGTGCTTATACCCAACGGTTAGTATTGCATGCAAAAATAAATGCCATTATAAAGGTGTAGCCCATAAAGCTGCACCTTTATTTTTTACTTGGCCGTTGTTTATTGGATAAGGGCGCCTCCAACGCAATGCCCGGTGTGCGCCGACAGAGCTGTGCTGCTTGGATTTTAAAAATCTACAAAAATAATTAGCAACAATCCGATATATACGAAATCGTGTGTATGCAAGATGTATAGAAGGGTAAAAAAGATCTGTAAAACCTTGTGGATTTCAACAATGGACAAGCTGATTAAAAGATTGAATTCACGGGTATTTTGATGTATAATAGGACTATTATATTATATGGAACTAGGTTTAAGTTCCTATAATCAGGATGCACGGCGCAGAATCAGCGCCTTTTATTTGAGAAGTTAAAGGATAACTTCTCATAATTTTACACTAGATATAGGAAGGCGAGACCATGGAAGCATTAGATGAGCAACAATATTCCCAGTTATTACAATTAGCGCCGGGGGGAGTGGCAAAAATCGCCTTAGACGATATGCTCACTCTGTTATACACAACGGACAAGTTTATTTCAATGATAAAGAAGGTATCGGAGAGGGCAAGCGTTAAATTACCGGCTTCCCTACTCCGCATGGTCTATTCGGCAGACGTTATAAATTTAACCCAGCAGCTGGCTAATGAGAGTCAGCGCGGGGACAATAGGATTAATTTTCATTTCAGGGTATTGCAGCAGGACGGAAGCTTCCGCTGGCTGATGATCTCGGGCAACAGGACGGAGGAAACCTACGTAAGCGGGTCGAAAACGGTACCGGTTTACTGCTGCAGTGTGGTTGATGTAACTTATCTTATGGTTGAGTATAAGAAATTGGAGCAGACCTGCGAATACCGTCGGGTTATTTCTGAATTGGCCAAGGAATTATTCTTCGAATATGAGATTGCCAGTGATAGGTTAACATTTTCTGAGCAATTCCGGGAAATCTTCGGGAAGGAGAATGTGATGACGGGCTTCCGTAAAAAGCTGGAAAAGACCAGTGTCATACATGAAGCGGAATTACCGGCGGTAGTATCCATTTTCAACAGCATGATGAACGGAAGAAAGCAGGTGAGATTCGAGCTCAGGCTGATCGGAAAGGATGGCATCCCCACCTGGTATACCTGCTATGCATCAATTATCTTTGATGATAACCGGAATCCGTATAAGGTCGTTGGCAAGGTGTCTACGATGACAATTATGGCAAAGGAGGAGGAGCATGAGTCCCATACTCCCCAGCTGGACACGATTTCCGATGTATGTACAAGGGCTTCGGCGGAGCTGATGATTAAGGAGGCAGCAGAGGCTCAGGCGGAGAACTTTGTCAGTGCCTTGATAATGATTGATATCAGGAACTTTAAAGGAATTAATGAGGTAAGAAGCAGGATCGATGGTGAAAATATCATGACCTCTGTCGGGAAGGTGTTAAAGAGATCCTTCCGTACCAGTGACATTATAGGAAGACTGGGCTTAAGTGAGTTTATTGTATACGTTAAGAATGTTCCCTCAGACCGGATGGTATATGAGAAGGCTGACCAGCTTTGCAAAGCCATAGAAGAAATCCACTCCTATACCCATACCAGGAATGGTTTAGTGGTCAGCATGGGAATCACAATGCACCGGGGTTCGGCAGACCATAAGCAATTGATGGCAAATGCAACGACAGCCCTGGTTATGGCAAAAAAGATACCGACAAGCTCCTTTGAAGTATTTAGCGGTTCGGTCTCCTAAAAAGCTATTGAAAAAATATTGGTAAAAATGGAAATGTTTTACATATATATGTAACGTGTAGTCTGGAGTGCTTTTACAACCGGTAAAGAATCAGCCGCAAGCTGCCTGCAAAAAGGGTTCTGGAGCATTCTGCACATAAAATGGAGGATTTTATGACAATAGAAGAAATCAGGGAAGTATTGGGAGCGAAATTTGTTGTTGGTGAAGAGTGGAAGGATAGGGAAGTCCATACAGCCTGCGGTTCCGATATGATGAGTGATGTCCTGGCCTTTATGAAGGATCAGTCCGTCCTGCTTACTGGTTTATGCAATCTGCAGGTGATACGTACTTGTGAGATGATGGACATTATCTGTATTGTTTTTGTC
>JARKQP010000731.1 GCA_029974875.1 Mobilitalea sp. | reverse complement strand
ACAAGGCAGGAGAGAACGGGACGGAAGGGAACAAAGTAAGAAAGGATCAAGCAGAGGAGAACAAGATAGGAAAGAACAGGGCAGAAGAGAACAAGGTAGAAGAGAACAAGGTAGAAAAGGACCAAGCAGAGGAGAACAAGATAGGAAGGAACAGGGCAGAAGAGAACAAGGTAAGAAGATACAGATTGAAAAAGGACAGGACAAGAGGGGATATGAAAAGAAGGAGTATAGTAAAAGAGAAACCGACAAGGTTAGTGCAAGCTCCTTAGGAAAAAGGAATCCAAGCAATCCGCTTAAGAAGATGAATAGAGAGCCGTTAAAAGAGCACAATGATAAGAGAAGAACCATGGCTGATGGAAAAACCGGAGCGGATAAATTCTCAAATAGTGAGAATAGAAGAACCCCGAATAGATATTCAGATCAAGGGAAAAGAAGCACAAGCGGCAGAAAAGCAAAATTCAGGTAGTAAGGAAGGTATAGAGAGACCATGGATATCAAGCAGAAAATTGAAAAATTACGTGAGCAGCTGAAATACCATAATGACAGATATTATAACCAGGATGACCCGGAGATTTCCGATTATGATTATGACCAGCTGTCCCTTCAGTTACGAAAGCTTGAACAGGAGCATCCGGAGTATATCAATACAGATTCACCGACCCAGAAGGTCGGTGGGGCGGCAAAAAGGGAAGCGGGAGTATTAGTAAGGCATAATGTTCCGATGCTGAGCCTGCAGGATGCATTTGAAAAAGAAGAGGTTATCAGCTTTGTCGAGAAAATCCAAAAGGAGCGTCCTGATACGGTATTCATTGTAGAGAAAAAGATCGATGGACTTTCCATAGCCCTGAGATATACGGATGGAGTTTTGACGCTGGGTATCACCCGTGGGGACGGAGTTAGCCAGGGTGAGGATGTGACAGAGAATGTGAAAATGATTAAGGATGTGGTCACAAAGCTGAAAGAGCCTGTTCCCTATTTGGAGGTCCGTGGTGAGGTCCATATGAAGAATGAGGATTTTGAGGCGGTGAACGAGCGGCTGGAAGCGGCAGGCAAGAAGCTCTTTGCCAACCCCCGGAACTGCTCCGCCGGAACGCTGCGGCAATTAGATCCGGAGGTCGTAAAGGAGCGCAAACTGTCCTTATTTGTCTTTAATGTGCAGGAGGCGAGAGGGATCAGCTTCAGCTCCCATTCAGAGAGCCTTGAATGGATGAAGCGCCAGGGAATTAAGACCGTTGAAGGATACCGTAAATGTCGGACTGCCGAGGAGGTATGGACTGCAATTACTGAAATCGGGGAGGCCAGGGGAAGCTTAAACTATGATATTGATGGTGCGGTAGTAAAGGTTGACAGCCTTGAGGACAGAGAATATTTTGGAGCCACCTCGAAGGTTCCAAAATGGGCCATTGCTTACAAATATCCTCCGGAGCAAAAAGAAACTGTAGTAAAGGAAATCCGTCTGAGCGTAGGAAGGACAGGCCGGATTACACCAACAGCAATCTTTGAACCGATCCGTCTATGCGGTACCAACGTTGAAAGGGCAACGCTCCATAACCAGGACCGTATCAATGAACTGGATGTAAGAATCGGGGATACCATAGTTGTACGGAAGGCAGGGGAGATTATACCGGAGGTATTATCTGTTGTCAAATCAAAACGCCCGGAAGAAGGTACTGAGCCTTTCACCCTCCCTGCCACATGTCCAAGCTGTGGGGCACCTACCTCAAGGGATGAAAATACGGCAGATACCAAGTGCACCAATATCAACTGTCCGGCACAGCTGAGCCAGCATATCATAAACTTCGTTGGCCGCAATGCGATGGATATCAAGGGCTTTGGGGATGCATACGTAGAAGTGCTGATAAAAGAGGGATATTTAAAGGATATTGCGGATATCTATTACCTGAAAAATTATAGGGATGAATTGATTGAGAAGGGCTTAATCGGAAAAGAGAAGAATACGGATAAGCTGCTGAAAGCAATTGAGGATAGTAAGGAGAACGATATCGACCGGCTGATTACCGGACTGGGAATAAAGAATATCGGAAGACAGGCTGGCGCAGAGCTGAAAAAATATTTTAAATCCCTCCATGACCTGGCAGAGGCCTCCTACGAAGAGTTAATAACAATCAACGATGTGGGCGATATCAGTGCCAAGGCTATTGTGGAGTTCTTTTCCTTAAAGGAGAACCAGGCGATTCTGTCCCGCCTGGAGCAGGCAGGCATGAATTTTGAAAGCAAGCAGAGTGCCTCTGCAGGCGACCAACGCTTTGCAGGAAAGACCTTTGTGATTACCGGAACCCTGCCTACCATGGGAAGAAGCGAGATGGAAGAGCTGATTAAAAGCTATGGAGGAAAGGTATCAGGCAGTGTATCGGGGAAAACGGGCTATGTCGTGGCAGGTGAGAATGCAGGAAGCAAGCTGACCAAGGCCCAGGAGCTTGGGATTACGGTGCTCACGGAGGAGGAAGTCCTGGAGATGGTCAGGAATGATGAAGTATGACAGGGAGTAGAATGGCAGGCTTTTTTGTAAAGGCTGATTGAAAAGCTGGTCAAAGGTTGATCAAGAAGGTAGGTTCTATTAAAAAAGTGGATTTATGTGAATTTGTTTTTTGTGAGGATAGGATTCTTTATTGATTTATCTGGGAAAGCGTGCTATTATAGTCAATAATTAAAATTTTGGATAAAATTAAAAGTAATATTGATTTACAGGGATTAACTAAAGGCGTTGTTTTTGTGCTATGTAAAGTATGCACAAAGTGTGCGCCGATTATCGGAACATGTATTTTGTTTCATTACAGAAATAATAAAGAAGATGGTGATAAAGAATGCCGATTAAAATTCAGAGTGATTTACCAGCAAAAAAAATTCTTGAGGATGAGAACATATTCGTAATGGATGAAACCAGGGCGGTCCACCAGGATATCCGTCCACTGCGGATAGCAATCCTAAACCTGATGCCGGTCAAGGAGGATACTGAGGTTCAGCTGCTGCGCAGTCTTTCGAACACGCCCCTTCAGGTGGATGTTACATTTTTAACGACAGGAACCTATGTTGGAACCCATACCCCGACCAGCCATTTAGACCAGTTCTATCAAACCTTTGAGGAGATAAAGAACCGGAGGTATGACGGTCTGATTATTACAGGTGCCCCGGTGGAACAGATGGAATTTGAAGAGGTTACATATTGGGGCGAGCTTGCAAAGATTATGGAGTGGTCTAAAACGAATGTAACCTCAACATTGCACATCTGCTGGGGAGCGCAGGCCGGTTTATATTATCATTATGGAATCGGGAAGGCGGCTCTTGACAACAAGATGTTTGGTATCTTTGAACACAAGGTCCTGGAAAAAAGGGTGCCCTTTGTCAGAGGCTTTGATGATGTGTTTTACGCACCACATTCCAGATATACCACCGTCTCGCGGGAAGAGATTAAAAATTGCAAGGATCTGACCATACTTGCCGAATCGGATGAGGCCGGTGTATTCATTGTGATGGCAAAGGACGGAAAGCAGATATTTGTAACCGGGCATCCGGAATATGACCGGATATCCTTGGATAAGGAATACAAAAGGGATATTGAAAAAGGAATTAAAATTGAGCTTCCGAAGAACTATTATCCCGATGACCAGCCGGAATACAGGCCGAACCTCGTGTGGAGGGCACATGCGAACGCGATGTATACGAATTGGCTTAATTATTACGTCTACCAGGTGACTCCTTACGACCTGTAAGAAAATGCTTGAAAGCAGCCTGTTTTAGGGCTTTGTAGGAATTTTATAAAAAAGCTTAACTATCATAACTTATCGTAAAATAGTGTAAATTATTAAAAGATTGGCGTAGTAAACAAGAAAGAAATGGCGTACAAAATTGAAAAACCTCTTACAAAAATTGTGTAAAAAAAGAACAGAAAAAATGTTATTCTCTTCTGTCCTTTTTTTATTAATAGAACAGAGACCCGTTTCAAAGTCTGTGTAAACACAAAAAACTGATATAAAATTTTAATAGTTACTTATGGGCAAGGCCATTTTTCGCTGGTTCTCGCCCATGCTTGTATTATAAAACCTTTTTATTAATTTCTTGAATGAAAAATACAGAAAACAAAAACATCAACGAATAATAAGTATTTGACTTTTATGCATATAAGTTTTATAATAATATGCATAAAAGTCAAATTTAATTTTAAAATAAATTGCGAATGTTATATCATAGAAAGAAGGTGTATCATGTCAAATGCAACATTGATAATGGAAATGGTAAAGAAGAATAATGGAGTGATAACTGCTTCAGAAGTAACCCAAGCTGGTATTTCCAGAGGAAGTTTAAAGCATCTGGTGGATACAGGAATATTAGAACATGCTTCCAGAGGAGTGTATCAACTGGCAGAAGTATGGGATGATGAAATGTATCAGCTTCAGGTCAGATATAAAAAAGGGATTTTTACAGGAGAGACAGTTCTTTTCCTCAGTAATTTGACAGACAGAACACCAATACGTTTTCATATGACATTTCCATTGAATTACAATACTAATGCATTGAAGAATGAGAATGTGACATGCACTAGAAGCAAACCGGAGTGGTATGAACTGGGAGTGGTACAATTAAAAACACCTGCTGGTAATCCGGTGAAAGCATATAGTATGGAAAAGACCCTTTGTGACATTTTAAGAAAGCAAAGAGATACAGATATTCAAGTGGTATCAGAGGCATTTAAAAGATATACAAAGCGGCCTGATAAAAATATTCCCTTGCTATCTGAATATGCAAGAAACTTAAATGTAGAAAAGCGGCTAAGAGCCTATTTAGAGGTACTATTATGAAAAATGCAATGCAGTTGAAAGCCGTGATCAAAAACATGGCAAAAGAAAAAAGCATTTCTGCCCAGTTGGTGATGCAGAATTTTATGTTAGAGAGACTACTGGAAAGAATATCGATTTCCAAGTATCATGATTCATTTATTTTGAAAGGTGGATTTTTAATTGCTGCCATGGTAGGGCTGGACACTAGAGCAACGATGGATATGGATGCAACGGTTAAGGGTATCCCCGTCACAAAAAATTCTGTGAAAGAAATGTTTCTTGAAATTTGTGAACTACCATTGCAGGATGATGTGACGTTTTCTTTTATTGGTATTGGAGAGATCAGAGAGGGTGATGAATACTCCGGATATCGGGTATCACTTACTGCAAATTTTTTATCAATGACAGTACCGTTGAAATTGGATATTACCACAGGGGACAGAATTACGCCAAAGGAAATTAGTTACGAATTCAAACTGTTATTGGAGGATAGAACTATTCATATCTTGGCATATAATTTGGAAACGGTGTTGGCTGAAAAGCTGGAAACTATCATATCTCGTGGGGATCAGAATACAAGACCAAGAGATTTTTATGATGTTTATATACTTTGTAAGTTGCAAAATAGAAACATAGACAGTAAGAATTTGCAGGAAGCAATGGGCGCAACTTCAGAAAGGAGAGGCTCAAGCGCGATTCTAATGAATTATAAATTAGTACTGGAAGCGATTCAAAAAAGTGAAGTTATGCAGAATCACTGGAGGCGTTATCAAAAGGATTTTAATTATGCAAAGGATATTTCATTCGAAGATACTTGTATAGCAGTAGGTAATCTGATGAATCAGATTTATCAGTAAATTAGGGTAGAGACTTATTGGAAGAACCAAAATGATATGGTTAAAATATTTATAAGAAAATTAATTTAGCCAATGAAATGTCTTTAATCATTTTTATATTTTGGATAGAAAAAAGGAGTACTACAAAACGGATGAGTAATCATCTGTGAAGCAGTGCTCTTTTTTTTGTCAAGAAAACCTTACTCCCAAATTAGTTGTAGTATCCAGTAATAAGCCTGGCATAGATTAATATAGAAGTGATAAAAAATAGCGGATCAATCGAAGGGAAGGGAGAGCGGGGAAATGTATAGTCTTAAATCTGTTAGAAAACTCATTCTTGGTATTGTACTAGGCATCTGCATCATTATACTGTTTGTTAATTTAGATACGATACAGGAAAGGCTGGCGCCTAAAGATGGCCGGAAGGCTGGAACATCATTACCTGGGACTTTCCAAAAGGTTGCTTACGTGAAAGAATTTGGTGCATACGGTGATGGCGTCAAGGATGATACCCAGGCGGTTATTCAAGCGCTTAACAGTGGAGCCGACGCGGTGGTTTTTGAAAAAGATGCAATTTATAAGATAACGGACTACATCATAATGGAGACAGCGGATGTCACCGTCTTAGGAAACGGGGCCACTTTATTTACGGATAATGATTATAGGACAAGAGAGGATTATTATGAATTTTTCTTTCAGATCATGGCAAATGATATCACAATGGAAGACTTAAAATTCGAAGCCAGAGAATCGATATTGGTCGGATATAAAACCCAGGTTGGAATACAGCAGGCCTCCAATATTACAATTAACCGTTGCAGCCTTACCATCCCCCCAACTGTATTGTCCAGCGGAGCTACCCATGATGTAGAATACAGTAATCTAGACCTTTTCACCGGATGGCATAATGTCATAATAAAGAATTCGGTTTTGACCAATCTGGCAGATACGAATGCAGGCGTGTGTGCAGAGTTCCGTGACCTGCATGACAACGGTGCAGGAGGTTTACTTTTTACAAATAACACATGTATTTCAAATTGCCATGATGAGATTATTGCGATGTTCTCTGGAACAAAGACTACGATTAAAAATGTAACTATCACTAACAACAGCATCAACGCGGTTGCCGGCACGGTATCAAAGCCAAGGGTAATCGGGATTAGCCTGGGATATGATGAATACGGTTTAAAGGGCATTACATTTACAGGGAATGCAGTAAATATCCACTCAGAATTTGCGGGTATTTTCATGGGCGGTTCAAAAAATGTCACAATAAGCAATAACATGATTCAATATACAGCCCTGCCCAATGCGGTTTCAGCATATTTATTCAGGGGTGCGGATAAGGACAGGAATATTAATATTATGGGTAACCATATAACCGTCAGGAACAATACTACGCTGGATTCTGTCGGAGTTTCCAATGGAAGGATAGGCTTTGGCCTCAATTATATTACAGGTGATATAAATAGCTTGAGTGCAATATTCGTGGATTGAGTGCAAGGTCCGACATTTAAAGGGGGATAAAAATACTGGACAAGTATGGTAAAAATAGTATATAATATTCCAATAATTACCAATTAAGATTGATTAGCAAGGATTATATCAGGAGGAAAGTTTGAAAGAAAGTCACTTTCAAACTATTTATTAAGGCCTATTCACAAAGCGAATGTATTCGCTTCTGGAATAGGTCATCAAAAAGTGAAAGGCACGGGTATAGGTATGAATAAAGAAATCAATATTGATCTGAGAAGATGCCTGAAAGCGGTTCTGAAGAAATGGTGGTTAATTATAATTGTTGGTGCGGCATGCTTTGGTGTGGCGTATTTGATTACTCTCAACAATTTGAAGCAGGATGAGTACACGGCGGAAACAACGGTCTATAGTGTTGTTTTTAATGATTACTCGGCGCTGACCCTATATTCGGATCTTTTAACAAGTACAAAGATTTGTCAGAAAGCAGCAATGGAATTGGGAATTCCCAGCATCACTGCGGACAAGGTAAAGAAGATGATTTCTATTAAGTATTCTTCAACGGGCACGGTGCTAGGAATCTGCGCTACATCAACGGATAGGGGTATTGCCATAAAGCTGGCAAATCTGGTGGCAAATACCTTTGTGGAAGAGATTAATGAGATTACGTCGAGTAACTCGGTGCGTCTGCTGGATCAGGCTACAAAAACGGAATTATCCTATAATAAAAGGCTGGAGCAGTTAAAGATCAGGATTTTAGCCTTTTTAGGGGGAGTTGTATTGATGTGCTTCTGGATCGCATTACACGAAATATTTACGCGTA
>JARKQP010000718.1 GCA_029974875.1 Mobilitalea sp. | reverse complement strand
ACCGCGCTCCGGAGCAGAACCGTGGCAGGACACACCCTGGACATCAATACGGATTTCCATACGTCCACGCTGTCCGCGGTAAATACCTCCATCCGTTGGCTCTGTAGAAACAACGAATTCCGGTCTTACCTTACCTTCATTAATAATGTACTGCCAGCAAAGACCATCACAGTCCTCCTCTTGGACGGTACCGGTTACAAGCACGGTGTACGTATCATTTAAAAGACCTAAATCCTTCATAATCTTTGCACCATAAACCGCTGACACAATACCACCTAACTGGTCGGAGGTTCCGCGTCCACCGATTTCCGTATCGGATTCAAAGCCTTCATAGGGATCGAAATTCCAGTTATCTCTGTTACCAATACCTACGGTATCGATATGGGCATCATAACCGATTAATGTTTTTCCGGTTCCCATATATCCGAGAACATTTCCCATCGGATCAATTTCAACCTTGTCAAAGCCAACGGCTCTCATTTCCTCGGCAATACGGTCAATATGCCCCTTTTCCCCACAGCTTTCACCTGGGATGCGTACTAAATCCCTGAGGAATTTAGTCATGTCTTTTTCATAACCTTGTGCAGCACTTTTGATTTGATCAAAATTCATTTTTACCTCCATCTGCCGTTTAACAGCATATTTAATTTAATTGGAATTCTTTGCCTTCCCAAACAATTTCTTTAAAACGTTCCGGGTCTGTGTCACCTTCCGTGGAGAAAAGCAAGATTTTTGATGTAGCATCAAGCTTTAAGTATTCCCTTAACTCCTTTAATTCATCCAGCTGCATGATGCATGCCAGCAGCCCCATTGGGACAGCGCCGGATTCACCGGAAGTAACCTGTGGATCCCCTTTCATTGGAGCAGCGAGCATACGCATACCCTTGGAAGCAACCCAGTCCGGAGCTGAAACAAATACATTAACATGATTTTTAAGAATATCCCAGGAAATCGTATTTGGTTCTCCACAAGCCAGGCCAGCCATGATGGTCTGCATATCGCCATCTACAATACGAAGGTTCCCGTCCTTTGCGGCAGCACCCTTATAAAGGCAATCAGCTACATCTGCTTCTACAACGACTACAGCAGGAGGGTTCTTTGGGTAACGGTTTGCAAAATATCCTGTAACAGCACCGGCTAAGGAACCGACACCGGCTTGGACAAATACATGGGTAGGACGGTCACAGCCGTATTCCTCTAATTGTTCATTGGCCTCCATTGCCATAGTTCCATAGCCCTGCATAATCCAGGCCGGTATTTCTTCATAGCCATCCCATGCAGTATCCTGTACAATAATGCCGTTTGGTGTTTTATCCGCAGCGGCAGCAGCCATACGGACGCATTCATCATAATTGACCTCTTCAATGGTCGCAATGGCATTTTCTTTACGGATATTTTCTAATCTTGTCTGTGTAGAGCCCTTTGGCATATACACAACGGACTTTTGCCCTAACTTATTTGCTGCCCATGCAACGCCTCTTCCATGGTTACCATCCGTAGCTGTAAAGAAGGTTGCCTGGCCGAATTCTTCCCTCAGTTTATCTGAGGTTAGGACGTTATACGGAAGCTCTGAAACGTCCCTGCCCGTCTGTTTTGCAATGTATTTTGCCATAGCAAAGGAACCGCCGAGCACCTTAAATGCATTTAAACCAAAACGATAGGATTCATCCTTTACATAGAGCTCCTTTACGCCTAGGAAAGAAGCCATATTATCAAGCTTTGCCAAAGGTGTCTTTGAATACTGGGGGAAGCTCTCATGGAATTCCCTGGCTTTTTCTACCTCCTGGGTAGCCATAATCTTCAACTGGTTATCCTCTGACTTAGGCATTTCATTTACAACCCACTTAATTTTTTTCATTGTATTAAAATCCCCATTCTTTATTTATTGTTTGCTTTGTTTACATCTATATAACTATATAGAGTGTACTTAGATATGCCGAAAAACTTAGAAACCTTGTCGCCTGATTTTGTAATTAAAAAAGCACCGGCATCATTTAAAAATTGTATTGCAGTAACCTTTTCCTCTTTTGACATAAGTGCTGCCGGCTTTCCGATTAATGCCACGGACTCTTCGATGAGATCATCTAAGAGGTCATTGACATTTTGTGTAATTCTTTCGGGAGCTTTTTCTTCGGGTTCTGTGGAAATCAGTGTTTTGATTGCACCATCAATTGCTAATAATCCGGTGATATCATAATTAATAGAAATAATGTATTGGATTTTTTCATTCTCCCCCCGTATATAAATCGTAGAGGATTTTAAGATTCGCCCATCTTGTGTACGTGTGAGATAGCCATAGTGGTCTTTTAATTTTTTTGCCGTCCCTTTTTTTATTGCTTCAAGTACAACATGGGAAGGCCCGTCACCGATATGGCGGTTAGTTACGTGCCCATTCTCAATATAAGCAACCGTGTTTTCTAAATCTTCGTTTGTTAGATCGTGGATGACAACTTCACAATTTTGGCCAAATTGTTGTGCGATGCCATGCGCTATTTGTTTTAAGTAATCTAGCTCCATATTTAAGATACCCCTTCGCGAATAGGTTTTGTTCCTATATGGACATAATAGCACAAAAAAAAATATTTTCAATCCCTTTTTACAAAAAAAATTAGGTTAGCTAAAAATTTTTGTATTTTTCTATTGCATTTCAATTATATAGATGGTAAACTGGGCTTATAGAAAAAGCATATAGGTATATTGCATATAATATCCAAGGATCGACAGAATAATTTATAAGTTTTTGGCAAATTTATAGAATGACAATTTATATGGCCTTGTAAGTTAAGTACAAATGTATTTTTAAGGAAAAAAGGAGGAAAATCATGCTTTTAGTCGGAAATGGCAGAGTAATTACCAGAGATGAAACCAATCCATTTTTAGAGAATGGGGCAGTACTTATTGATAATAATAGGATTGTAAAGGTGGGTCCCACGGAAGAATTAAAGAAAGAAAATCAGGGCGCAGAATATATTGATGCCAAGGGCGGTGTCATTATGCCGGGTCTGATTAATACACATGAGCATATCTATAGTGCCTTGGCAAGGGGGTTATCCATTAACGGATACAATCCGGACGGGTTTTTAGATATATTGGATGGATTGTGGTGGACAATTGACCGGACACTTACCCTGGAGCAGACAAAGCAGAGTGCGGTTGCCACTTATATTGACTGTATTAAAAATGGTGTTACCACCGTATTTGACCATCATGCAAGCTATGGAGAGATCAAGGACAGCCTGTTTGTCATAGGCGATGTTGCTAAGGAGCTGGGTGTCAGGACATGCTTATGCTATGAGGTTTCTGACCGGGATGGCAAGGACAGGATGAAGGAAGCTGTTTTAGAGAATGCGGCTTTTATAAAGCATGCTCTGGCAGACCGTACTGACATGGTAGCAGGTATGATGGGATTACATGCCTCCTTTACCTTAAGTGATGCTACCCTTGAATATTGTGCCGCAAATAAACCGGAAGAAGTAGGCTACCATATCCATGTAGCAGAAGGAATTGAAGATCTATATGATTCCCTGAAGAAATATGGTAAGAGAATCATTGACCGTTTAATGGACCAGAATATTTTAGGGCCGAAAACGATAGCAGCACATTGCATCTATGTAAACTCACACGAAATGGATGTATTGAAGGAGACAGATACCATGGTGGTACATAATCCGGAATCCAATATGGGAAATGCCTGCGGATGTCCTCCAACCATGGAAATATTCCATCATGGAATACTGACAGGTTTAGGTACCGACGGTTATACCCATGATATGATTGAATCTTACAAGGTAGCGAATATACTTCATAAGCATCATTTATGCGATGCCAATGCAGCCTGGGGTGAAGTGCCTGTTATGCTATTTCAGAATAATGCAGCGATTGCTAACCGCTATTTTAAGAAGCCCCTTGGCATACTGAAGGAAGGAGCTGCAGCAGATGTTATTATTATGAACTATAATCCGATCACACCTATGACGGCAGCAAACTGTAACAGCCATATCTTATTTGGAATGAACGGCAGCCAGGTAACAACAACGGTTGCAAATGGCAGGGTATTGATGAAGGATAGAATCTTAACCTGCATCGATGAGGAAAAGGCAATTAACAATGTGAGAACAGAAGCAGAAAAGCTTTGGAAAACCATAAACGCGTAGGAGGCTACTATGAGTGATAGAATGACACCCATTTCATTCGAACAGTTAATGAACTGGATTTTTGAAGAGAAGAGAAAAAGCAATACCGTATTTGGCGCGCGCAAGCCCTATACTGCAAACCAATCACGCCAATTAGATTTATTCCATGAAAAAATGGAAACTCCCTTTGGACCTGCAGCGGGTCCCCATACCCAGCTGGCGCAGAATATCGTGGCAGCCTATTATGGCGGAAGCCGTTTCTTTGAATTGAAAACGGTCCAGATTCTTGATGGAGAAGACCTGCCCGTATCAAAGCCATGTATTTTAGCAGAGGATGAAGGCTACAATGTGGAATGGTCGACAGAGCTTAGGGTGCCGGAGGCCTTTGAGGAATATGTGAAGGGCTGGTTTGCCCTTAAGCTGATTTCCAAGGAATTTAATCTGGGAGCTATGGACGGCTTCATGTTCAACATGAGTGTAGGCTACGACCTGGAAGGAATTAAAACAAAGAAAATCGATGACTTTATAGAAAACTTAAAAGAAGCAAAGGATACGGAGATCTTCAAGGAATGTAAGGCATATGCATTAAACAACCTTGACCTGTTCCAGAATGTGACGAAGGAGGATGTGGAATCCATTTCCTCTAATGTATGCACCTCTATTACCTTATCGACTCTTCATGGATGTCCTCCTGCAGAGATCGAGCGGATTGCTTCCTATCTGATAGAAGAAAAGAAGCTAAACACCTTCATAAAATGCAACCCCACACTTCTTGGCTATGAATTTGCAAGAAAGACCATGGATGAAATGGGCTATGGCTATATAGCCTTTGGGGATTTCCATTTTAAGGATGACCTTCAATACGAGGATGCAGTTCCCATGCTTCACAGGCTGATTGCATTAGCTAAGGCAAACAACCTGGGCTTCGGGGTGAAGCTGACCAATACCTTCCCGGTAGATATTGAAGAGAAGGAGCTTCCAGGAAATGAGATGTATATGTCAGGACGCTCTTTATACCCGCTCTCCATCGCGCTGGCGGCAAGGCTCTCCAAAGAATTTGGAGGAAGCTTAAGAATATCGTATTCCGGTGGAGCCGATGCGCATAATATTAAGAAGATATATAATGCAGGGATCTGGCCCATCACACTGGCAACTACCATATTGAAGCCGGGCGGATATGACAGGTTCTACCAGATTGCAAGGCTGTTTGACCGTGTGGAATATGCTCCATTTACAGGCATCGACTCGGATGCGGTAGAAAAATTAAAGCAGGATTCCGTGACGGATCCCCACCACGTAAAATCCGTGAAGCCTTTCCCTTCCCACAAAACGAGGAAGAAAGTGCCTTTGTTGGATTGCTTTATGGCGCCCTGTAAGGAAGCCTGTCCGATCCACCAGGATATCACCACCTACTTAAAGCTGGCGGGGGAGGGCAAATATCTGGAGGCTTTGAGGGTCATTACAGAGAAGAATCCTTTGCCCTTTATTACAGGAACGATCTGTGCCCATAACTGTATGTCTAAGTGTAACCGTAACTTTTATGACCAATCCGTGCAGATCAGGGCTGTCAAATTAGAGGCGGCAAAGGGCGGTTTTTCGGAGCTGTTAAAAGAATTAAAGGCGCCTGCTTCTTCCGTACAGGGTAAAACGGCGGTCATCGGCGGCGGTCCTGCCGGTCTTGCAGCTGCATTCTTCCTTGCAAGGAATGGTGCCCAGGTTACAATATTTGAGGAAAAAGATACTCTTGGAGGTATCGTAAAGTATATTATTCCAAGCTTTAGGATCCCGGATGAATCCATTGAAAATGATATTACCCTTGTGAAGCACATGGGCGTGGATATCCGGCTGAATACAAAGGTAAGCTCCGTGGAAGAGATACAGAAAATGGGCTTTGACAATGTAATTGTTGCTATCGGAGCCTGGAAGCCAGGATATCTTTCGCTGGAGCAGGGAGAAGCAAAGAACGCCCTCGTATTCCTGGAAGAATTCAAAAAATCAGAAGGGCATATGGACATCGGCAAGAATGTGGCAGTAATCGGCGGTGGAAATACGGCCATGGATACCGTCAGGGCGGCAAAGAGGACGGATGGCGTAGAAAAGGTATCCCTGGTATATCGAAGGACAAAGCGTTACATGCCGGCAGATGAAGAGGAAATGATCCTTGCGCTGGATGACGGTGTTGAATTCCTCGAATTACTGGCGCCCTACCGTCTGGAGGGTAATGTGCTGCTATGCCATAAAATGAAGCTTGGAGCGGCGGATGAATCCGGAAGACGTTCCCCTGTGGAAACGGAGGAGGTTGTTAAGGTTCCTGCGGATACCGTAATTGCAGCAGTTGGCGAACAAACGGACCGTGAATTCTATGAAAATAATAAGATTGAAGTAGATAAAAAGGGACGCCCTGTTGTAGATAAGGAATCCTTGGAAACGAACCGGAAGGGCGTTTATGTGGCGGGAGATGGCCTGTATGGTCCCGCTACGGTAGTAGAAGCGATCAGGGATGGTATGATGGTGGCTGAAGCAATTCTTAATAAAGAGGTTGCGGAAAACATTGTTGATAACGTGCCGGATGCCTCCGTATATGAAAAGAAGGGTATTTTACAGGAAGCGAATGAAGATCTCCTGGAATGCGGCCGCTGCCTGGTTTGTTCCGCAGTTTGTGAAAACTGCGTGGATGTATGTCCAAACAGGGCGAACCTAACCATTAAGGTGCCTGAGCTGACAATGGCACAGATCGTCCATGTGGATAGGATGTGTAATGAGTGCGGCAACTGTGAAACCTTCTGTCCTTGGGACAGCGCTCCGTACAAGGAAAAATTCACCTTATTTAATACGATGGAAGATTTTGAAGATAGTAAAAATGAAGGTTTTTTATTGGTTGATAAGGACGATCTTATTTTTAAGGTCAGATATGATGATGAAATTATGACCTATCAGGGCTTTGAAGAGGATTCACGGCTGGATAAGGGAGTGGTTAAATTGATGGAGGCTGTTTATAAGGATTATGATTATTTATTCTAATATGTAGAAATGCTTTGGGTGATAAATGGGTCGGGGGTAGGCTGTGAGATGAATGTGAGTGCATATATATGCATCTGACTTGCCTTTAACCCAACATGATTACCAAGTGCAGGCAATCATGTTGGACCCGGTCTGCGTCATATGCATATATATGCACTCACATTCACCGCGCTAGTTATAGAAAAACCTTTGGCAGGAGAATCATAGAAATGGGGGAAAGCATCATGAAATATTTATTAAAAGGTGGTACTGTTGTTACTGGTACTGATGTAATGAAAGCAGATGTTTTAATTGAAGATGAGAAGATAGTAGCTGTTTTGGCGGACATTGCACAGGATGATGCCACGGTAATTGATGTAACAGGGAAATTGCTATTTCCTGGTTTCATTGATGCCCATACCCATTTTGATTTAGAGGTTGCCGGTACCGTAACAGCGGATAATTTTAATACGGGTACCAAGGCGGCGCTTGTTGGAGGCACGACCTGTATTATTGACTTTGCAACCCAGAATAAGGGCGAAACCTTACAGGAGGGGCTTGCAAACTGGCATAAAAAGGCGGATGGACGTTCCTCCTGTGATTATGGTTTTCATATGGCGATTTCTGAATGGAATCCTCATACCAGTGATGAGGTTCCTGATATGTTTGAAGCAGGGATCACCTCCTTTAAGGTGTATATGACATATGCCTCCAGGGTGAGGGATGGAGAAATCTATCAGATATTACAAAGAATCAAGGCCTATGGAGGAGTTGTAGGGGTACATTGTGAAAATGGTGAATTGATTGATGAACTGATTAAGGAGCAAAAAAATGCAGGAAATCTTTCACCAAGTGCACATCCGGTGTCAAGACCCTCCAGCGTTGAAGCAGAGGCAATTAACCGCCTTCTTACCATAGCAAGATTAGTGGATACCCCCGTTATAGTAGTTCATTTAAGCTCCAGGGAAGGCTTCCAGGAGATCCGGCGGGCAGAGGAGAATGGTCAGAAGGTCTATGTAGAAACCTGCCCCCAATATTTATTGATGGATGAGGGCAGATACCACCTTTCCGGCTTTGAGGGTGCAAAGTATGTGATTGCACCTCCGCTCCGTACAAAAGCGGACAGTGAATGCTTATGGAAGGCATTAAAGGAAGGACAGATCGATACCGTTGCAACGGACCATTGCAGCTTTACTACCTGGCAAAAGGAAATGGGAAAGGACGACTTTACCAGGATACCGGGTGGTATGCCCGGAGTAGAGACCAGGGCAGTTCTCATGTACACCTTTGGTGTATTGGAAGACCGTATTTCCCTAACCCAGATGTGTAAGCTGATGGCGGAAAATCCAGCCAGGCTTTATGGCTTATACCCAAGGAAGGGATGTATCGAACCGGGAAGTGATGCGGATCTGGTTGTATGGGATCCAAATTATGAAGGCGAAATCAGTGCAAAAAACCAATTGCAGAATGTAGACTACGCACCCTTTGAAGGAGTGAAGGTGAAGGGACGTGCCGAGAAGGTATTCTTAAGGGGTGCCCTCAGCGTAGAGGACGGTAAATTAATCAAAGAAAATCATGGAAAATACATTTCAAGAAAGAGAGGAAAATTAGATTGAAAAGAACAACAATTACAGCAGAAAAAGCACCGGCAGCAGTAGGGCCTTATTCACATGCAGTAAAAGCGGGAGATATTCTTTATACATCAGGGCAGCTTGGGCTGGATCCGGTTACAGGAAATATGGCGGAGGGTGTTGAAGCACAGGCAGTACAGGCTTTGGAGAACTTAAAAGCTATCGTGGAAGAAGCTGGCATGACCCTTGCAAATGTAGTAAAGACTACAGTATTCTTAACAGACATGGGCGATTTTGCCGCGATTAATAAAATTTATGCAGATTATTTCCAAGGTGAAACACCTGCCCGCTCCTGTGTAGCGGTAGCAGCTCTTCCAAAGGGCGGTTTATTCGAAATTGAGGCTGTTGTAGTAAAAACAGAATAAGAAATTGTAGCTATATAAGACAGGTATACCTTTTTGCTATACCTGTCTTAGTATGGTGCGCCCGGTGGGCACACGTTCTTACGAGGGAGGTATTGAAATGTTTAAGGTTACTATTAATGGGAAGGATTATCAGCACGAAAAAGATATAGTATTGATGGACTTTCTTCGTGACGAATTGGGGATAACATCAGTTAAAAATGGCTGTAAAGAGGGGGCCTGTGGAACCTGTACTGTTATTATAGATGGTAAAACAGCCAGGGCCTGTGTACAAAAGCTATCCAGGCTGGAAGGGAAAAAGATACAGACCATAGAAGGGTTTACGGATAGGGAAAGAGAAGTATTTGGCTATGCTTTTGCAGCGGCAGGAGCAGTACAATGCGGTTTCTGTATCCCTGGAATGGTAATCGCCGGCAAGTGCCTTATCGACCAGAACCCGGATCCTACGAGGGAGGATGTAAAGCAATCCATCCGTACCAATATCTGCCGTTGTACCGGATATATAAAGATTGAGGACGGGATTCTTTTGGCAGCAAAAATGCTGAGGGGAAATCTTGAAGTACCTGAATTAAAGCAGACCGGCAAGGTGGGAGAGAGGACCTGCCGTGTTGATGCAGTGCCAAAAACCCTTGGAACAGCAATGTATGCAGACGACTACACCTTTGAAGGAATGCTCTATGGGAAAAATGTATTCAGTAAATACGCCCGTGCAAAGATTCTTTCTATTAATTTAGACAAAGCCCTGGAAATGCCTGGAGTTGTCGCAATCTATACGGCAAAGGACATTCCGGGAGAAAGATATATTGGGCACCTGGCCCATGACTGGCCGGGCATGATAGACGTGGGTGAGGAAACGAAATGCTGCGGTGATACTCTGGCAATGGTTGTGGCAGAGACGGGAGAGCAGGCTGAGGCAGCCGTAAAAGCAGTAGAAATAGAATACGAAGAATTAAAGCCAATCTGTTCACCAAGAGAAGCCATGGTTCCGGGAGCCCCTCAGATACACGGGGAAGGCTTCAAGCATTTTGGGAAGTTTAGGATCCCGGAGAACAATCTGCTTGCCCATGAAGAGGTGAAGCGCGGTGATGCGGAGGCGGCACTTGCTAATTCCAAATATGTCGTGGAAGGAACCTTTTTTGTTCCGCCCACAGAGCATGCGTTTATGGAAACAGAAACAGCAATAGGAATTCCGGATGGGGACGGTATTATGGTAATTACCGGAGGCCAGGGTATTTATGATGAATACCATGAGCTTAGCCTGTATCTTGGGATTCCAATGGAGAAGGTCAGAATTCAAAGTGCTATCGTCGGCGGTGGATTCGGTGGCAAGGAGGATATGAGCGTGCAGCACCAGGCCGCCCTTTGTGCCTATCTTTCCAAGAGACCCGTAAAGGTATCCTTTACCCGTCAGGAAAGCATTAATTATCATCCGAAGCGCCATGCTATGGAAATATATTGCAAAGTCGGCTGCGATGAGAACGGGATTTTACAAGGAATGAAAGCAAGACTCCTCTCGGATACCGGTGCATATGCCTCCCTGGGAGGTCCGGTACTGCAAAGGGCCTGTACCCATGCCGGAGGACCATATAATTACCAGAACGTAGATATAGAGGGAAATGCATATTATACCAATAATCCGCCAGCCGGTGCATTTCGTGGGTTTGGAGTAACCCAGTCCTGTGCAGTCGTAGAATGCCTTGTCAATCAATTGGCTGAAAAGGTGGGTATTTCCGGTTGGGAAATCCGTTACCGCAATGCCATAAGGTCTGGCCAGTCACTGCCGAATGGGCAGCTTGCAGATGAAGGTACTGCTATGGCAGAAACACTGGAGGCCGTAAAGGAAGACTTTGAGAAATACGAAGCGGATCCGGACTATTTCGTGGGAATCGCTTCAGCGATGAAAAATGCAGGAATCGGTGTGGGTATACCGGATACGGGGCGCTGTAACCTAAAGGTCATAGATGGAAAAGTCCACGTAAGATCCTCCGCCGGACCGATCGGCCAGGGACTTCAGACCGTATTAATGCAGATGGTCTGTGAAACCACAGGACTTGAACCGGACAGGATTGTTGTAGAGAATCCGGATACCAGGTATACACCGGATTCCGGAACCACAACGGCATCCCGCCAGACTGTATTTGCAGGAGAAGCAGCACATATTTCTTCTGCGCAATTAAAAGCGGATATGGATGAGGGAAAATCGCTGGAAGACCTGGAGGGCAAGGAGTATATCGGTGAATTTGATTATAAGACGGATCCAATGGGATCGGATAAGCCAAATCCCATAAGCCACATTGCCTATGGATATGCAACCCAGCTGTTTATTATCGATAAGGAAGGTAAAGTAGTAAGGGTAATTGCGGCCCATGATATTGGTAAAGCAATCAATCCACTTTCTGCAGAAGGACAGGTAGAAGGCGGGGTAGCTATGGGGCTTGGATATGCCCTGACGGAAGACTTCCCCCTAAAGGAGGGAATTCCCCAGGCAAAGCTAGGAACCTTGGGACTCTTTAAGTCAACCCAGATGCCTCCCGTTGACGTACGTCTGGTAGAAAAAAATAAATCAGGAGTAGCATACGGTGCAAAGGGTATTGGTGAAATTGTAGCTGTTATGGGTGCTCCGGCCTGTCAAAATGCATATTACAAAAAGGACGGAATCTTCCGTTATAAATATCCTTTGGAGGATACCTTTTACCGCAAGCCAAAACCGGCAAAGTGAGTAATAGATAATTAAGTTGATTTTAAGTTGATTTGTTTAAGAGCATTATTTATATGGATATTGTATTACTAAGGGAGATATTCAAAAGCAATATCTCCCTTAGGCATACTTTATAAAAATAGCAGACTAACCCTTATTAGGGTTGGTTTTTATTAAAAACATAAGGTATCTGATAAATACATAGAAGACAATGGCTATGGCAATTAGTTCTTCTATTTTAACTAAGATAGAAAAAGCCTGTACGGGAATTCCCTGATTAACCAGAAAACCATTGCTTAGCTTTAATGCTATTGCAGATATTACCAGTGGAAATGTAAAGCCGGAATAGCTGGGATAGAATTTTAACTTAAGCAATGTAATTAATTTTATAATGGCGAAAAAATAAATGCCCTGTGATAAAGCTAATAAAAACCAGAAGAGCAGCATGTTTTTTTCATCAAAGGAATTTATGTAACCGGCCAGACATAAAGAACCTGGGGCGGAAAAGATAATCAGGGTCGGCATTGCCGGTTCCGGAATCTCTTTGACCGTAAATACACGCTTACCCACGATTACTAATAGTATTAAATAGCTAATAAGGCCAAAACCAAAAGCCCATTGTCCGACAATTGGATGAAATACCCTTCCGGTAACTGCAGCTACTGCAATTCCCACATAAACAATAAACCAGCTTGGAAACACCTGCATGATATTAAAATTCCGGACAAATTTGTTTGTAAAGTATATAATTAGAATAATATGAAGCAGGATTCCTACAGCCCATATAATATATGCCACGCTATTAGAATATGGCTTAACATAGGTAGCCAGAAGCATGATGCACATGGAATAGGTGGGGAAAACGGAAGCACCGATGGGAGTTGATAAATCTTTCTTCAATCCTGGAAAATCATACAGGAATTTAATTGTTAAAAGGACTAAAAGTATTGCTGAAATAATTCCTAATATATTTTTATATATATCACCGTAAG
>JARKQP010000716.1 GCA_029974875.1 Mobilitalea sp. | reverse complement strand
TTCCTCCGTCATCAGATAAATCTGCTGCCGGTACTGTGGATGGGCTTTTGCCCATTCATTATCCTCCCGGATTAAACACAGGGTAGAATATACCTGTAGATCCATGTCAAGAATCTCCTGTGACAGCTTTGTTCCGTCGCTGTCACGTACCGCATCCACGCCCCATTTATCAATCAATTCCCGGATGACCGGCTCCATACCTGCCTCACCCGGTAATGTAAATCTCCCTCTTTCCATAACTGCCTCCATTCTAAGTACTAAAGATATATCCTCATACTAAGGATATATCCTCCAGGAATCATAATTGTTCCATGAACTACGGCAATGAATGTATGCCGGCATTCCATTTTGATTATGATACCTTCATCATATAATCAAGTATATACCCCAAGAAATGAAATCGTAGGGCATACTCTGGAATCCGTAATTTTAATAATCATCCAGTCACATTTCACAGAATCCAGCAAAACAATTCTCTGATACCCTACAACCGTTCCTTCCTGTACCTTTTCCAGACTCTCACCGCAGCCGGCCCATACTTCAAAATGCTCTATTCTTTGACTGAGCTTAATATTCTCTTTTATTACAAGTGTTTTGACACATTCGGTTTGACCAAACTGCACCGTAATCAATACTTCAGTCTGCCCATCCGGCGCCTTGTAGTATTCTTTATAATCATCTACCCTTACATTCTCAATTCCATGGCTTCCTTCTTCATAATCCGCAGATAATTCAGACTGCAAGACCAGGTTCCTTTCAAACCGCTTCTGCAGCTGTTGTCCCAGCTCACTAAGAACCGCAGCATCCCTTTCATGAAGCAAGCCTTCCCTATTTGGGGGTATATTAAGTAAAAATGTAGCGTTGCCTCCAACCGAACCAAAGTAGATGTGAAGCAGCTCTTCCACGGTTTTCACCTGGTCATCCTCCTCCGGATGATAGAACCAGCCCGGCCGGATCGAAGTATTTACCTCAGCCGGATACCAGATCAGCCGATCCTCACCTGCAAGCTTCTCCCTGCTGCCCAGATCCCGGTCTGAGCTTCCCATTTCCCTTTGGCGGAATTCATTACTGTCTTCCTTCTGGCTGTTCTCCTGTATCAGCTCTGCCCGGCATAAATATTCGGGCACTACACTCCATTCGGAAGCCCTGGTGATGCCTGCCTCATTGCCGCACCAGCGGATATCGGGACCACAGACCGTGATACAGGCTTCCGGCTGAAGCCGGCGAACCGTATCATAAATGCGCTGCCAGTCATAAAACTGCTTTTTTCCGTTGCTGCCTTCCCCACAGGCTCCGTCCAGCCAGACGCTGAAGATATCTCCATATCCAGCCAGCAGCTCCTCTAACTGATGAATAAAATAGTCATTATATTCCTTCCCATATCCATAGGAGGAATTATTACGATCCCAGGGAGAGAGATAGACTCCGAATCTCAGCCCTTCCCTGTGACAAGCCTGAGCCACTTCCCCTACAATATCTCCATTTCCATTCTGATAAGGGCTTGCCTTAATAGAATGCTCTGTATATTTGCTCGGCCAAAGACAAAATCCATCATGATGCTTGCAGGTTAGTATTGCGCCCTTCATCCCAGCTGCCTTGACCGCCCTCACCCACTGCTCCGCATCCATATGCACGGGATTAAAGATCTCCGGGCTTTCCGTTCCGTCCCCCCATTCCTTATTGGTATAGGTGTTCACGGTAAAATGGAAAAAAGCATAAAATTCCAGACATTGATGCTGTAGCTGACGTTCCTGCGGCACAATTTTAATATATTCCCTATCCTTGTCATTTCTCATCCATTTCACTCCTATCTCAGCCTTTCAGCCCTCCGGCCTGGATTCCTTGTAATAAATACTTCTGACCAATGAGATATATGATCATAGTGGGGATCAGTACAATTACTAATGCTGCAAATAATGCTCCCCAGTCGGTAGCATAACGCTGAACCTCAAAGAGATTTGCCAGTCCAATGGGAATTGTTTTCTTTTTCTCATCTGTAAGCAGTACCAGCGCAAGGGGATATTCATTCCAAAAGCCCATAGCGGAAAGCATTGTAATTGTTGCTATCCCAGGTCTGCATAACGGAATAACAACATTTCTAAGTATTCCCCAATTTGTTGCCCCGTCAATGCGGGCCGCCTCTTCGTATTCCCGGGATAAAGAGGACATGAAGCCCTGCAGTGTAAAAATTGCAAAGGGAAACTGCATGACCGCATATACCAGACAAAGTACGCTCAGATTGTTAAGCGCCTTGATTGCCTGCAGCTCCAGGAATAACGGAATCATGATGTAAGCCGCCTGCAGAAAGATACAGCCCATGTAAATCGTTATAATCACTTTGGATCCGAAAAAACGGTATCTGGCAAGTACATAGGAAATCGGTATGGCAAAGATCAGCAGCAACAGTGTTGACATTACAACAATATAAATTGAGTTCAAAAAATATGAGGCCATGTTGGCGTCCTCAATGGCATGAAAGTAGTTCTCAATATTTAAGCCTGAGGGCAGCGCATAAGGATCTGTCAGATATTCCGTATTGGTCTTAAAGGAAGATATGATGTTCCATACAAACGGATATAAGAATATAATTGTTCCAATAATCAGAATCACCCTTAGACCCCAATTAACCAGCTGCCTCTTTATTCTTGATATTTTACTGGCATCCATGTTCTCATCTCCTATTCGTTACCCGTAGTAAATTTACGTGATATTACCGATATAATAATAGCCATTAATAAAGTAAACATGGCAATTGCCATGGCATAGCCGAAGTTTGCATTGTTCATGCCCTGTTGATACATGTATTGCAGCAGAACCGAAGAAGCGCCGTTGGGTCCTCCCGCCGTCATGACATTAGACAGGGTAAAGCTCAGGTTGATCGTTCCTGACAGGCTTAAAACATAGGTGATGCCGATCGTATTTTTAAGTAACGGCATCGTTATACGCATGAGCTTTTGAGCCGCCGTCGCTCCGTCAATTTCTGCAGCCTCATAGATATCCCGGGATATTCCGTCAATCCCGGCTATATGCATGACCATGTAGTAGCCGGCTGCCTGCCATATCAGTGCAACCCCAATACAGGCCAATGCCGTCTTGCTTTCCCCAAGCCAGGCATGCTTTAGGTTCTCTAATCCTACCAGCTCCAGCACATGATTTAAGATACCCTTGGTCGGATTGAATACAAAAGCCCAGATAATACCCACAACGGTGAGCGATATGATACTCGGAAAGAAATATACGGTGCGGTAGAAGGATCTCTCCCTCAGCTTGGCCTGTGTCAGGATAGAGGCTGCCAAAAGGCTGAAGAATATGGTGACCGGCGGTACAACCAACAGCAGCTTCAGTGTATTAACCAAAGCCCGGAGAAAATATTTATCGTGAAACATATATTTATAATTATCAAAAAATATAAACTTACTGTTTGTCCCGAAGCTTAAGGCGGTCGAGGAAGTAAATGAAAGATATATGGCATTGAACATCGGCAGTATCATGAATATGATAGTTAAGATAACCGCCGGCAACGTACATACTGCAATAAATAATTTTGGCTTCTTACTCAAGCTCTTCACTCCTTTAAAAGAGAGTGCCTCAAAACAAACCGGCAAAATAGAGTTCTGTTTTGAGACACCCTCACCAATAATTCGTCTTATGATATTACCCGTTGTCCTTACTCTCCCGCAGCCGCTTTGTCAGCACGAATCTGCGCAAATGCTGCTTCAACACTTTCCGCCCATTCTTTTGCAGTCATTTCACCGTTCATCACTGAGGTGATTGGATTAAAAATTTCATCATTTACTATAACCTTACAATTGCTAGGTAAGGTTTCAAAATTCAGAGTAATTGATTTTACATTCGGCTTGTCATAAATGCCGTACATGTTGTAGATTGCATCGGTCAGATACTGCTTTGATATCTCACGTCCGGTCTTTGTTGCATATACGGAACCGGAACTCTTTGCAAATTGTGCAACCGATTCATCACTATACAGGAATCTTAAAAACTCCTTTGCAAGCTCCGGATTTTTAGCTGCCTTAGGAATCGAGAACTGCTCGCAGCTATCCAGGACATACTGTGTACCATCAGCAGTAAAAGTAGGAACTGCTGCCATGGCAAATTCAAATCCGTCTTCTCTCGGTGCGTCTGCCATTTCATTTTCCATCCAAGTACCATTTGTAATAAACAAAGCTTTACCCAGCATCATTTCTGATTGTGATTCGGTATGGTTCATACCTACAGTTCCCTTTAACAGATAACCGTCAGCTGCAATCCTCTGAAAATTCCTAAGAACACTAAGCACTGTCTCATTGTTAAAAGAACCTTCTTCATATTTGAAAATCTTATTCAATGCTTCCATACCACCTGCATTAGCAATCGCCGGCCATAAGATTTCCTCTAAGTAACCCGGATAGATACCCTGATAGGTAAACAAGGCTCTTCCGTCGGCCTTTGCTTTTTCGCCAAGAGCAAAGAAATCATCCCAGGTCTTTGGAACCTGCAAGCTCTTCTGATCAAAATAAGTCTTATTATAAATCAAGCCCTGCGGTCCTGTGTTGAAGGGTGCAAGATAAATCTTGCCGTCCCCATATGGTGCACATTTTGCACTCTGTAACAGACCGTCCTTGATGTCATCCTTTAAAGTACCGGTTCCTGTGTAGTTCTGTCCCTCAAACACGTCGGTGATTTCCAGCAATGCGTTTTCCTTAATCATGGATAAGATTACACCATCCTGGGCGCTGTCGTTATCAGAGATAAAATCAGGCGCGTTTCCAGCTACGATCTGAGGTCTGATAATGTCACCAATCGTAGGGCTGATGGTCATGTTCACCTTAACGCCCTCATGGGATTCCTCGAATAACTTCACAACCGTGTTCCAATATTCATCACCATACCCACCCTGGAAGATTGCAATATTGAGTTCCTGCTCCTCCACCGGCTGTTCACTGTCTCCTGACTGGGCATCCGCTGTTACTTTTGCATTGCCGCCTGTTGTTTGCGATGCATCATTTTTTGTATCAGCTGTTTTATCATTCTTCGAGCATCCCGCCATTGAAGCAATCATAACAACCGTTAATAACATTGCTAAGAATTTTCGTTTCAAATATAAACCCTCCTCTTTTCTATCGCTAAATATAACAATCCACTACTTTTGCCGGCATTTCCGTAATGCTTTGTTATATTCATTATATAATTGCCTTACTCTCCCGTATATAAATAAAATTATCTTGAATATGCATAAAATCAGCTTATCTTTAACCTTCATATCGATTATTTTAAGCCGGATATAGACAAAATTAAGGTGCTGCCCCATTCCTGGCAGGAGAGGTAAATAGAAAATGGGATGCCAAAACATCCCCATTGCTTCTTTTGATTCTTATGCTTCTTTAATTCTTTTGCTTCTTTGATTCTTATGCTTGTCAGTTTTACATATGTAAGCTCTTATACTCCGAGGGCGACATGCCATAATATTTTTTAAAAAGACGTGAAAAATACAACTGGTCCTCAATTCCGACCTTTATGGAAACCTCTTTCACCATGCTGCCCCTCTGCTTCAGCATTTCACCGGCTTTTTCCATTCTTAAATTATTAATATAACTGATGACATTCATCCCCACCTCTTTTTTAAAGGATTTACAGAGATAATTCGTGCTGAAATTCACATGCTCAGCAATGGAAGTCAGTGTCAGCTTCTGCTGGTAATTCTCCTTGATATATCTTAATGCCTTATTAATTTCATTTTTATATTGGACCGTATTTGTATCAGATGCTTCCCCGGACAAATAAATCGCCTGCAGTGCCTGCTCTATATAGGAAAGCAGCTCCCTGCTGCTATTACAAAAACGCATGAATTCCTTTATATCAACCAGATATTCATGGGTCAGCAGACTCATATCCTTTGACTGGTATTCAATATATTCCAACACCTTGATGAAGAACCGGCAGGTTATTTCCGGATAGATGTGCTGTTCCTTACATATTGAAAGGATGTCTTCTATTGCAGCCATACTTTCCGGGAGCAGGGATGGGCCGTTTCGCTGGATTCCTTCCGCTGTCTCCTTATAATGGACAAAGGACATATAGTGCTGTGGGCAGATTTTCTTTCCATTTTCGATGGATAGCTCACCATAGAATTGAAGCTTCAGCACCTCAAGGAGCAGCTGATAGGATTTCTGAAGCATGGCATAACCAGCCACATCAAAATCGTAGCATACTACAGGCTTCAACGACTGATATACCTGAAAACGGGTGGCAAGCTTCCCTGCAAACTGCTTTACCTGTGATTCTTCGCTAATATCCTCCACTTCAATAAGGATGCAAAGGCTGTATTGATCCGGGATAAACCATAAGGAATTTCCATGCTCCTGAAGCGCCTCCATGACAATGCTTCTGATTAATGATTTTGAAAAAGTACCCGAAGCATTGCTGGCCGATGGATCAAAGGCTAAATAACAGAGCGAGTAATGAGTTTCTTCCTGCAGGAATGCGGCTTCCGGCTGGGAAGCGATAAATTGTCCAAATGGCTTATCCTGTGTCAGGAACTCCTGTATGATATTGCTTTTTTTGTCCTGCAATGCTTCGGAATTCTCTGCAGAGGCTACTGCCACAGATAGCTGCCGTCTCTCCTGAAGCTTGTTGATCGCCTTTGTAAGCCGGTCCAACAGGGTATCCGCATTAATACTGACCTTCAAGAGGTAGTCTGCGGCTCCGTATACCAATGCACTTCTTACCAGTTCAAAATCCTCAAAGTTACTTAACACCAGAATTTCTCCTGCAAAGCCTTGCTCTTTCAGGCTCTTAATCAATTCAATTCCGCCCATGACGGGCATTTTCAGGTCTGTAATTACAACCTGGGGCTCATATTTTTCTACCATGGCAAGAGCCTCCTCTCCGTTAGAGGCTGTTCCACAGATCTGATATCCATACTGCTCCCATTGCACGATGGAGCGAAGTGCTATTTTTACAATAGGCTCATCATCAACCAACAAGATTTTATACATTACCATTCCCTCCTTTTTTTGGATCAAATGGCAGCTTTCCTTCCGCCTTCTCCAGGGTAGGGTGCACCTCGGGCAAGGTTATGCTGCAGGTTGTTCCTTTGCCCGGTTCACTAGTGATATATAATCCATACTCATTCCCAAAGTTAAGCTGGATACGGTCATTTACATTTGGTATTCCAATTCCTCCGATACCCATCGGGTTTACCTTTGCCATGTCGAAGCCTTTGCCATTATCCGCGATCTCTAATTTAATATGCTTCTCCTCGCGGACGCACCGCACTCTGATCTCCATAATCAGGTCGCTCTCCGTCGTACCATGGATAACCGAATTCTCCGCAAGGGGCTGTAGTATCAGCTTCGGAACTACGCAGGACATCAGACTTTCATCCAGTTCATAGCTTACCTGGAAATTACCTGCATATCGGATGCTCTGGATGGCAAAATAATTCTTCAGATTCTCAATTTCCTCCCGGATTGTTATGTACTCATGCTTGTCTACCAAGACATTTTTCAGAAGGTTCGCAAGGGCTGTAATTCCCTCGGATACCACATGGTCCTGATTCATCGCTGCCACCAGGCGCAAGGAATTGAGGGTATTAAACAGAAAATGGGGGTTAATCTGGTATTGAAGCATCTGCATCTCCAGCTCCCGTTTTTTCTTTTCATCCTCCTTCTGTTCACAAAGCAGCTGTTCCACCTTCCCCACCATACGGTCAAGGTTATTGGACAAAAAAGACAGTTCATCCTTATGCCGGTCCTTGATCCTCCCATTAAAATTACCTGAGGAAATCTGCTTACAATGGGCAACCATATTACTGATAGGCTTTGATATGCTCAGGTAAATCACCAGTGTAATCGTAATACAGAACAATAACAGGGGCAACGCAACCATAATTAATTGACGGATCACTGTACCAGTCTCCGAATTGATGTAGGAAAACGGAATAATGGATACAAAATATAGATTAAAATTCTTGTTATAGCTAAAGGTAATGAGCTGGGAAGCGGCCTCGTCCTTCAACGTGAAGGAACCGCTCTTTTTCGGATAGCGCTTCTGCAGGTTATCAATCAGCTCCTGATTCTGATGCGCAACACCAAGAGGCACGTTTCGGTCCCAGGAAGACAGGACGGTTCCATCCGGCTTCATGAAAAGGATATTCGTCCCCTCCTCTAAGTTCACAGGAGTTAGGACTGTTTCCGAAAACAGCTTTTCATCAATGGATATCACGGTGTAGCCCAACACCTTGGTATCACTGTAGCCATCCAGTATTCTGCGGCCAAGGGTAATGATATTGCGGTGGCGGTAGGTCTTTACATAGCTCCAGCTGTCATTTGGTGCCTGCTCCCCAATATCTTCAATTATCTTCCCTTTGTCCGCATCATAAAATCCATCGTAGCCAAGATCGAAAAAAATATTCCCATTCTGGTCATATATCGTAATATTCTTCGCCTGGGCCGGATAAATAATCTGACTCCTCACCAGCTCCAGAATTTTACCAACCCTCTTATTCTTTTCACCGCTGGTCATATTATTAACCTTCAGCGCATCCTGGATCGTCGCGTTTGTGCAGAAGGAACCACAGAGGTACTGGTATTTTTCAAGCTCCGTTATCATATTAACATTTACGAGAGAAAGCAATTGTATTGCGGAGGCAGAGATTTTCTCCTCCATATTTTTGCTATAGAGGCGGAAAGAAAGAATACTGACCAGAATCAACGGGACAATTGAAGTAATTAGAAACGTAAAAAGCAATCGGTTTCTAATGCTAATATTTCGAAGTGCCATCGATCCCTGTCTCTTTTTCATTATTTTAACCTTTCTCAAATAAATTGTTAGTTAATTTAATCATAGCCCTCTTTTAAAAGAATTTGTAATATCAGCTTTATTAAGCTATACCTCTATCATATATTAATTTACCGTATGATTCCACTATATCTTATATTAAATAAGCTTCCAGATATAGCAGGGTACTAGTTAATAATGTACATCTTGCCGGCTTCACATCCAAACTCTATTACATCCCGTGATATTTCCCTTGTGCCAACAGCCAATCCATTCCAGGTTATATTGATTCCTCTTTTAACACGAACTCTGCATACTCCGCCTCTTGCAGGAATGATTTCTGCCCTTTCCAGAATTCCGGATTTCCAGAAAATATTAACTTCAAAGCCGCCCCTGGCCCTCAGGCCTTTCACATATCCGTTTTCCCATTCCATAGGTAATGCCGGGAGTATATTTATTTCTCCGGCATGGCTTTGCAGCAGCATTTCTGCTATACCCGCAGCACCTCCAAAGTTACCATCTATCTGAAACGGCGGATGGGCATCAAACATGTTTGGATATGTCGACCTGGTAATAAGGGTCTTGACATATTTGTAGGAATTCTCTGCATCCTCCAGGCGCGCAAACATACTAATAATCCATGCACAACTCCACCCTGTGTGCCCTCCGCCGTTCTCTAATCTTCTTTCCAGAGTTTTTTTACATGCTCCAGCCAGATCATTATGTTCATGGAGCAAAATCTGTTTGCCCGGATGCAAACCAAATAAATGTGAAATATGTCTGTGTCCCGGCTCTTCCTCATCAAAATCCAGGTACCACTCCTGAAGCTGTCCATATTTCCCTATTTGCAAGGGACTTAGCTTTGCCTGCGCTTCCATCAGTTCTTTCTTGAAATCCTTATCACAATCCAAAATATCTTCTGCTTCCATACAATTAGTGAACAAATCCCAGATGATAGCCATATCCATTGTCGAAGCCATACTGACATTGCAGCTTTCTCCCTGTGGCGTGAGAAATGCATTTTCCGGTGATATCGACGGGCAGGTAACAAGGTTGCCGTCTTTATCCTCTATAAGCCAGTCAAGGCAGAAAAGTGCAGCACCCTTCATGAGAGGATATGCTTTCTCCTTCAGGAATTCTTTATCTCCAGTAAAGCAATAATGCTCCCAAAGATGCTGGCACAGCCATGCGCCTCCCATGGGCCAGTAAGCCCACCGTGCACTCCCTCCCACATTTGTGCCGTATCTCCATAAATCTATATTATGGTTAGCAGTCCACCCTCTGCAGTTGTAATGGACACGGGCTGTCAATTCATTTACCCTGCCCATTTCATCTATCAATCTGTATAGCGGTTCGAAGCATTCGGACAAGTTGCATACATCAACAGGCCAGTAGTTCATTTGGGTATTTATATTAATGGTATAGTTGCTGCTCCATGGTGGCCTGACCATGTCATTCCATATTCCCTGCAGGTTTGCAGGCTGTGTACCGGGCCTGGAACTGGAGATCAGCAAATATCTTCCATATTGGAAATAAAGTGCTGCAAGTCCATGGTCATCACCATTTATTTTAGCAAGTTTGAGCCTCTCATCTGTAGGCATAGCATCGTATCCGCCACCAAGGCAGATATCAACTCTCCCGTATAACTTCCTATAATCATTTATATGCGCCGTTTTAATTTCTATATAGGTGTTCCGGCATATATCCTCTAACTGCCTGCTGCATACCACACTATAATTCTTCCCCTCTTTTCCAGGTATTTTATCGAATCCATTATAGCTGGTTGCAGCCACAACCACCAGTGTCGCCTCGTCAGCCTCTGTTACTCTTATGCCGCCATTAGTGACCTTAACATTTCCATTTTGGGACAGTACCTTCATACGTACTTCAAAAATCATGGCTCTGTTATTTTCGTCCTCATCATATATAACCGGGTTTTCATGCTCAACATAATTCGGTTCCACATGGCTTGGGCATTTCCCCGATAAAATAAAGACATCTTTTTCGAAACGTGTTTTGTACTCCAGTAAGCTATCCAATCCTGTGGCAAATGAAATCCTTCCTTTTTTATCCGCTTTTATATTGACAACCAGTGCCTGCCCGGGCTCCGAACAAAAAACTTCTCTTCTGTAATTAACTCCGGCATTAGCATAGCATATGGTTACTACTGCATTTTCGATGTCGAGTTCACGGGTATAGCTACTAATTTCTCCGGCATTATCAAAGTTTAGGTAAAGATTTCCCATGGGCTGATACGACTGGTTCCATGGTCCAAGCATTTGTTTATCAATAATTTCCTGTGCTTTGACATATTCTTCGTTGAAAATATATTTTCTTACCTCATCAAGGTGATTTATTGCATCATAATTGCTAATATCCTTTGGAAAACCGGACCACAGCGTATCCTCATTCAGTTGTATCCTTTCTTTCCCGGCTCCTCCGAAGACCATCCCGCCAAGTCTTCCATTACCGACCGGCAATGCTTCAACCCACTCTTGCGCCTCCTGCTCATACCATAGCTTCATATAATTCCCCCCTTCTTTAATTGGCTTTAATGCTTCGGTAAATTTTTGATTTATAACAACTCTGCTTTTCACCAGAACCACTTTATGTAAATGTAATAATTTAATTTATAATCCAAATTTCAAATAATCCTTACTTTCTTAAATAATAAACATAAATTTAGTCTTTTAAAATTAATATTATTATGATTATTATAGATTATTTTGCTGATTTTTTGAAATCACTCTATTATTTCTTGATTGAAAAAACTTTGTTTGTAAAAAACATGTACTATTTTGCCTTCAGAATATAATAATACATATCATGCGGCTTTTTGTATGATTAAGGTGTGTCGGCCAGGCAGGGTAAGTAAATCACATAGGCATAGGTTTAATCGCCTAAATGTCTGTTCCTACATGATTTTATAAATATTGTTGGATTTTATTAAGGTAGTGGTGTAAAATAGAGATACATTTCACGACTATCTATCACAGAATGAATCCATCGCAGGCATAGAGGAATATCAATGAATGCGTCAAGAAGATCTTCTCAATGGATTGATCACATTTAAAGAAAAGAAAGGAACATGAATTTTGAATGCAACAAAAGATCTCGAATCAAAAAGCGTAGGCAGTCTCCTCTTCCAGCTCTCGGTGCCGGCTGTAATCGGAATGCTGGTTAATGCTCTATATAGTGTTGTTGACAGGATATTTATCGGAAGGGGTGTCGGTTCCCTGGCTTTATCAGGAGTTGCCGTCACCTTCCCCATCACTAATATTATTATGGCCGTGGGCATGCTCATTGGAATCGGCGCAGCAAGTGTCGTATCCATCAAGCTTGGCCAGAAGAAAAATGAGGATGCGGAGCGCATCGTAGGCAATGCCTTTTTGCTTACCATCATACTTTCCCTTATCATTACGGCACTGGGTCTTATTTTTCTCCATCCGCTGTTAAAGGTACTGGGCGCAAGCCAGGAAACCATGCCCTATGCAAAGACCTTTGCAACCCTCCTGCTTGCGGGTGCGGTGCTCCAGAACGTAGGCTTTGGGCTTAATCCGATCATCCGTTCCCAAGGTGATGCTAAGACGGCAATGAAAACCATGCTGATTGGTGCTATCTTAAATACTATTTTAAACCCTGTATTTATCTTTATATTTAAGCTCGGTGTCGCCGGCTCCGCCCTTGCCACTCTGGTTTCACAGGCGGTCTGCTCTATATGGGTTGTCTATTACCTTACCTCCAAGAGCATTATAAAGCTGAAAAAGAAGTACATAAAGCTGCATTTGACTACAATTGGAGAGATTACCTCCATCGGTGTCTCCCCTTTCTTCATGCAGGTATCTGCCAGCCTTGTGACGATTGTGATCAATACCAGCCTGGTGAAATACGGCGGGGATCTTGCTGTCGGCGCCTATTCCCTGGTCGCCTCCATCGCCATGCTGATACTGATGCCTGCCTTCGGTGTCAATCAGGGTGCCCAACCGATTATTGGCTACAACTTTGGAGCCGGGAATGCTGCCCGTGTTAAGAAGGCGTTGATGTATTCCATTATTGTCAATACCTGTATCACGGCTTTTGGCTGGCTTATGGTCCAGCTGTTCCCCGTTCCGATTATTAAGGTCTTTAATGGTGAGGATACAGAGCTGATCCGCCTCGCTTCCAACGGTCTGCGCCTGTACCTTCTGGCGATTTTTACCGTAGGTGCCCAGTCTGCCTGTATCAACTATTTCCAATCCATTGGAAAAGCCCTTGTCTCCATGGTACTGAGCCTGCTGCGCCAGGTTATCATACTGATACCGCTGGTACTGATCCTTCCCCATTACCTTGCCCTTAACGGGATATGGATTGCGGGATCAATTTCCGACCTTGCGGCTGTTGTGATATCGGCGGCAATGCTGATCCTGGAGCTGCGGAAGCTGAAGGCTTCCTCTGCTGCGGCTCTGGTCGGGCAGGGCTAAAAAGACTCCTGACTTCCACTATTCTTTTTGCTTTTGGTGGTTGTTACGCTGAATATTCATATGCCATAGAGCGGCAGTATCTCCTGCTCTATGGCAAGTAAAGCAACATCAGAGCTTTCCCTGATATCTGCCAGACATGTTATCATTAGCTGCTCCTTTGGGAAGATACAGCATTTCTGTCCCCATTTTCCGCTGATAAGGAACCCGTCTTTATATTTCCAGAAATAATAGCCATATCCGCCCTCCCTGTTCATCAGTTGGATTCTGGTGGCCTCATAGACCCATTTTTCAGAAATAATTTGCTTCTCATGATACCGTCCATTCTGCAAGTATAATTGACCCAGCCTGCTTAATTCATTCACTGTCAGCTGCATGCCCGATGCTCCGTAAAAATGGCCGGAGGGGCAATTCATATATTCGGGCTTCTCTATTTCAAGGGGCTTAAATAATCTGGTATCCAGATACTTTATCAGATGCTCCCCGACAGCCTTTTCCACCGCCACTCCAACCAGATAGGCCGGGATGTTAGAATAGGCAAAGACCGGTGCTTCAGTGAACCGGATGGGATAGGTTAACGAGTCCCTTAGCCAATTGCTTCCCTCCATCCGGAAAGGGTAACCTGGAACTGACATGGTGAGCAGCCTTTTGATACTCATACTGCGCAATACATTTAATTGCTCATCCGTGATATCCTCAGGTATCTCATCTTTTATATAATCATAAAGTGGCGCCTCTATGGAAAACCTGCCCTCATCTACTGCTATACCTACCGCTGTTGAAGTAAATGCTTTCGTAGCTGAATAAATCGGATGACGTTCCTTGGGTAGAAAATCATATGCATCAACTATTTGTCCCCTGGAAAAGACTTCTACTCCATAAACAGACCAATTGTTGTCCTTAACCTTTTGTATAAATTTTTCAAGCATAGCTGTTCCTCTCCTTACCTCAGCGTTTCCTTTCTTAGCTATTTAATCTCATTATACAGGAAACCCCTGAAAATCTCCATACTCTTACAGAGGAAAAACTCCGCTTAAAGGAAGTAACCCAGCCAATTATAAATCATATTACATTTGGACTTATTGTTCCTGAAGCAAAACTGTCAAGCAACCGGAATTTGCCCAAAGGGTATTTCTCAATACCCGGCTCTTCCGATTTCACTTCTTCCTCTTACTAGCCATTCCGGCTCATTCTCACTGCCGATGCCTTCTACTTTGCTGCCAAAATAACCTGAAGCCCCTAAGAATTTACCCTTACTGTCAAAAAGATTTTCTTCGTATCCGTAGCCCTCTTCTATCGGCTCCCCGCCAATAATAAATTTGTGGACAATATTCTGTCCGTCCAGATATTCGCCGATATAAGGCATCCCAGCCGCAAGCTGGTCTGTAATATCAGTTTTATTTCCATCCGCAATAAAGTATAGCCTTCCATTGTCAAGCTCAACGGGAGGGTTTTCGGTTGCGTTCATCTCTATGGAGGTTTTTCCTACCCCTGTCTTTTCATCGTACTCACTTGTAATCCTGCTGCCATTCAGGAAGCTATACAAATTTCCAAAAAACCTTCCTTCTGAAGCAAATGATACGGTTGTTGCAGAGGCCATTCCCAACACTGCTATCATGATTGCCACCGCTATCTTTTTTCCCGGATTCCATGCTCCCATAGCTCTTTTTTGCTGTTTTCCATTGATTTTGGAAAGAATTCTTTTGGAATTCATCTTATTTTGGTAATCTGATAGCTTAATTTCTTCATACTCTTTCAGATTTGTATTCACACGGTTCAAAACATCGTAAATCTGTCCATCCATTGCTACACTCCCTTTCCTAAATACAGTTTTCTAATCTTCTCCTTGCTGCGGGATACCCTCTTATAGATGAGATTTTTACTCATACCTGCTTCCCGGCTGAGTACATCGACCGGAATTTCCTCCATGTATATTTTTTTCAATAATTCTTGGTCTTCCTCTGATAAACAGCTAAGCATTTTCTTAATTTCCTGCGATATTTCGCTTTCTACCAGGGGGATGATATCCTCATATGCAGGGTCGGCTGTCTCACTCCCTAAATCCAGTTCCTCCAGCTCACGCCTGTATTTTCTTAAATAGTCAATCGCCCGGTTTCTGGCAATTCCTGCAACCCAGTTTTTAAAATCTGACTGCGTTTCATCATACTTTCCAATATGGTTCCAGACATTAATAAAAACATCATCAAAGCATTCTTCCTGTTTATCCTTCATTAAATATAAATGCTTATGCATAATAGACATTACCAAGCCACCATACATAGTGATTGCATAGGAAAGTGCTTCCTGGTTTCCTCTGCGCAATTCCTGCAAAAAGTTACTTTCTTTAATCCTCATCTGCTGCCTCCCTTCTGTACGCTTACCCACTTCATAGCAGCTTAGCTGCCCGGTACATTAGCTAATACGTAGCCCGCTGCCCATTCCTGACATTTCACAAAATCTTTTTTGTTTTTCTATTAAATAAAGGCCACCTAAATTTAGCAGCCTTTTACAGTATTCTTATTCTTACTAAGTCTATTATAGCTTTTCTTGACAAAAATTAAATACGGGAAAGGCTCCCATATTGAAAATGTCTGCTCCTATTCCATACGGCACAACCGAGATAGAATTTAGAAGCATTAATATTCTACAAATCAACAACGCAGGAGAAAGGAGGGCACGGGGCACGACTTAATCCTGCGTTGTTGTATCCTATGATGATAGGATCATATTTGTAGTTGTTTGTCATTACTTTCTGGTAAAAAATTCTATATCAGCCTTAACGCTCCGGCTTGACACATTCTCCCGGATCCCTGACGTGCTTCTCCTGCCGTGGCTTGATCCGCCTCATTATTCCTGCTTCTGCTGCCAGTCAGCCGGATATACAAAGTACGCAAATCTTGCTTTGGATGGCGTCTGGAAATGAATGTGGCTGTTCTTGGGTATGTAGATAATATCTCCTGGATATCCGGTGATGATTTTTCCATTGATCTCTATCTCCAATATTCCGTCAATGACCATATCATACTCATCATATGTCAGGGTCCATTCAAAGCTTGTATTATCCAGTTCCATAATACCGGCTCCCATCCTTGGTGCTTCCTCCAATGTAACAATATCCTGCAGAGACACACCGGGCTGTCCTCCGAAGGGCACAGTTTTCACCGTATCGGTTTTAACCCGTAGAATTCCGCTGGGATCCTTTTCCTTATCAAAGCTTTTTACACCCCCAAGCCCAAGGGTCTCACGGAGAACCTTTTCAACAATCTCCCGGATGATTTCTTCGCTTACATTCATATGCTTTCCTGCCTTTCCTTTATTTCAGACTATTCTTTTTCCTCTGAAGCAGAAGTCTTCATCTTGGAGAGAAGCATCGGCGCAAGGATATTTGCCAGAATTAATGCCGTGATACCTGCAACCAGCTTGCCAAGAATTACAGGGAAGATCATTTCCGAATTAACACCTGCCGTAAAGCCCAGATGGTCACCGAATACAAAGGCTGCCGATACTGCAAACGCAACATTCAGAAGTTTACCCTTGGCATTCATATCTCCCATAATATTAAACATTGCGATATTGTTGGCAAGGTTGGCTACCAGACCCGCGGAGCCGTTTTCATCCATACCAAAGGCTTTACCCATCTTCTTTAAGGGCTTTTCAAAGGTCTTGGTAATCCATTTTACCATGGGGAAGGCACCGATTAATACGATGGCAATCTGCCCGCAGACCAGCAGACCTGAGAGCAAGGGAACAGTCCCGGTTTCATCCGGCTCAACCATGATATTAAGCAGAGGGAACTTGATTCCAGTCTGATACTCGAATACTGCGATGGCGGTAAAGATTGTGATCAATATGGTAACGCCGGTTCCGAACTTATTGAAACCGTTGATCATCTTGGTCGGAATGAACCAAAGGCCGAGAATAATCAGCGCTGCAATGATAATTACGGGAATCAGATTTACTAATATGGTACCCATATTGATTTTATAAGGTGTCATATTCATTGCCAGACCGCCCACAATACATCCGATGGGAATGGTAATGAGACCTGCCAAAATACCTGCTCCAAGGAACGGTCTGTCATCCTTCTTAATAATGGACAGAGCCACCGGAATGGTAAATACGATGGTGGGTCCCATCATGGTACCGAGTATTAATCCGGAGAAATTACCGATGGCATCATTTTCTGCCAATTGCATGGCGAGAGGGTAGCCTCCCATATCGCAGGCAAGCAGTGTAGTTGCAAACATGGATGCGTCTGCGCCTACCAGATTGTAGATCGGAACAATGATCGGCTTAAGTATAATAGCAAGCACCGGTGCTGCGGCAACTACGCCTGCCATGGCAATTGCCAGAGGTCCCATGGCATTAAAGCCTTCGTCAAACTTCTCGCCATAGCCTAATTTATTGCCCCTGATTTTGTCGAAAGCTCCGACGAGCATAAAAATCATCATGATAAAGATAATCACCGAGTTAATAGATAAATTGGAAAACCATGCACTGATACTATCCGTAAATACACTCACGTTGGTAACATTATCAATTAATTCCTGAAACATACTATTTCCTCCTATACTTTTGGTAATGGTAGCTTATAATAAGGTATCATATAATGCCGGTGACGGCTTCGGAATTACTGTGCTCTGGAGATATAATTCACTGCTTTTCTGTGCTGCGGCAATCGCTGCCCGTACCGCTCCAACCTCACCTGTCAGGGATACAAAGCCTTTTCCTCCGATTGCATAGCCAATCCGGACCTCGATTAAGGTAACTTGTGCCGCCTTGGCAGCAACATCGGCAGCATTAATTGCAGATGCCACTGAATAAAACTCGATTACTCCTACCGCTCCTGATCTGGGTACCTGGTTCACAGCAGTCAGCGCCGGAATTAGCTGCGAATGAACATTGGGGATAAACAGGGTATCTACCAGATATTCTCCGCTGCGCTTCATGCCCTCGGCCATCGATGCCTTTACCTCTCCCGTGTTCCCGGAAATGATAATCATATATTTTCCCGGGCATACGGTTGATGCCCGGTTTAGCTTCACCTGTGCCGCCTTTAGCATGAAATCGCCTGCCTCGATGCCCCGTGCTATGCTTGACAGTTCGATCATACCAATCGCATTTCCCATACCCGCTAAGCCTCCTTTCTACTGATTCTGGTACCAAGCTCAGTAATCTCTGTTACAATTCCGTCGATGCTGGAGTGAATATTGGCAGACAATCCCTTGTCATTGGCGGCAGCGATCAGGTCTCCCTGCTTCACCCTGTCTCCTATGCCTACAACAGGTATGGCAGGCATGCCTATATGCTGCCGGAATGGCAGGAATACCTCACCCGGATGAACTTCCTGGCATTCCTGCACATGCCGCCCGTTATAGCTGCTTAAGCCCAATCTGGCAATCAGCCGGTCCGTCGGCACCTTGTTGGAATCCACTCCTTCTCTTGCTACTGGGTTTAGGTTTCGTCCCACCTGGATTCCCTTCTCCCTCAAGCGACGTTTTATATTCTTGTTAACCCTGCAGGGGGAAAGGCTCATGGGACAGGAGAACATCTCGCAGATACCGCATTCACAGCAGTTAACCGCACTTCCAAAAGCCTTAAGATATTCCTCTTCATCCGTAATCATAGCTTCCTTCCAGATGTTGCGCATCACGATATGAGGATGCACCTCATGTCCGATCTGATACCTGGGACACAGATCCGTGCACATCCGGCACTGGATACATGCACTTCTGGCCTGCAGAGCCATACGGTCAAAGGGCAGACAGCTGTGTTTGATCAGGTAATGATCCGGTGCAAGTACCATAATATTTCCTGTTGTTTTGGTTACCACCGTATTTTGCCTGTCCTCCTCCTTCTCAATTATCCCACCCATCATCGGTCCGCCGAGGATGACTGAATAGGAAGGAAGCTTTACCCTGGCTCTGGCAATGCACTCACTGATTCCTGTTCCTATAGGTACCTTGATCATAATGGGTTCTTCCACCTCACCTACGACAGAGAGATATTTTTCTGTTACCGGTATACCCTCTATTGCATCCACGATACCTAAGATGGTTCCTACATTGCTCACCACAGCCCCTACATCAATGGGTATTCCCCGCTCCGGAACCGATTTTTGGCAGACCTGCTGTACGATTACCTGTTCATCCCCCGCCGGATAGAAGGTTTTCATCTCAAAAAGCTCAATATCCGCACCGGCTCTTGCGATGGCCTCCTTCAAGCAGGAGATCTCTTCTATGTATTTATGCTTGAGTGCAATTACTTTTTTTCTTGCTTCCAAGTGCCTGGCTATTGCCTGAATTCCCGTTATCAGCTTATCTGCGTAATTACGGCACAGAAACTTGTCGGTTTCAATCAGTGGTTCACATTCAGCAGCATTGACAATAAAGTATTCGGCTCTGGTATTCAATTTTACATGTGTCGGGAAACCGGCTCCGCCGGCCCCGACAACACCGGCCGCCTTAACCGCTTCTGTTAGATTCATAAACTCACCGCTTTCCTTAGATTAAGTTCTGATCAATCTCCTTATCATCCACAATTCCTACAACCGTTGCATCCACCGGAATCTCCATACCACCCGCTGCTCCTCTTGCCGAGCTTCCGCCTACCAGGATTACTGTCTCTCCGACTCCGGCACCAATAATGTCTGCTGCTATGATCGGTACCTTGTCGTTTGTCCCGTCGATGATATTAATGGGCTGAACAATAAGCAGCTTCAGACCTGCGAGTCTCTCCTCTTTTCTGGTTGCCCAGATATTCCCGATCACTCTGCCAATCTTCATATGTTTTTACCCCTGCTTTCTTTCGACGGATGTTTCCCGTTCAATATCAATTTTTCTGTTATGCAGATATTCTTTTGCCAGATCCGTAAGAATGGCATTCTTATTAATGGAGATGCAGCTTATGTCATCACTAGCAAGTTTTCTGATATCACCTTCTGTGATTATTTTTTTATCAAGCCTAAGCTTCCGCTTCCTGCCAGCCTGCTCCGAATTCCCCGGAATATATGCTTTCCCGCACCCGGCTTCTACCGGAATGCATCCGCAGCACCGGGAAGAGTCTGACAGAACCTTCTCCAAATCCCCGTAACTACAGAAAAGAACCCCGTAGGTCCTAAGCTGATTCAGCTTTTCCTCCAGCATGGAATAATAGGCTTCCGGCGCAGTCTGCCTATACCGGTATAATTCAATCTCATCCTCCACCAGCAGAACCTGTTTTCCTAACAGGATTGCCTTGGACGCCAGGGAAAGAAAAGGTGAATCACAGCTTCCTCCTGCCAGCTTGCCAATGGCATCCACAGACAGCTGATAGATGACAACCGTATCATAATCCTCTATCTTCACATTATATTCTTTCAAGAATGCACAATCCAGCCTGCAACACCCCTGCAGCTCCTTGTTCTCCAGCAGTTCATGGCACTTTGTGTCATGGTGTTCGGTCAGTATCAATACCTTTCTTTGATTGGCAGAAGATCCATCACTCTCAGATTCGGCAAGCTTTGCTGCCACCCTGGCGAGAATTTCTTCTACCAATTGGTTTTTATCCATATGCTCACTCCCTTCGATCAAATAATACAATTCATGGCAATGCCGGCCGGAGTTACAAGAAATGGATTGTTGGGCTTTACTGTAGGAATTCCGGTCTCACGCTCAATAATCTTTTCGATACCGGTAAGGCAGCAGGTTCCGCCGCATAGATAGATCATATCTGTCTGCTGCTTATCAATATATTTATTAATGATGGAGGCCATCTTTTCCACAACAGCCTTGACTACCGGAAGTATCTCCCTGTGCCTGGAATAATCCTGCTTTATCCTCTCCGCCTCTGCAAATTGGATATGGTAATTCCCGGCCAGAACCAGGGACAGATGGGTTCCTCCCGTCGGCTCATCCTCCGTCCGGATTACATTTCCCTCTTGAAAGATGGCGAGACCGGTGGTGCCTCCTCCGATATCCACTACTACCCCATCCCTAATCTGATAGATGGAATTAGCCGCTGTCGGTTCATCCAGGATATTCACAACCTCAAAGCCGGCTCCCTCCGCAACATACTGATGTGTCTTCGTACTGCTATCCGTCCCTGCCGGCATAGCAATAGCACAATGAAGCAGTTCACGGCCGATTCGCTTTTCCAATTTTTCCTTCAGCTCCCTGACAATGATCAAGGCACCGCGGTAATCCACAACCACACCGTCCCTGAGGACGTCCGCAGCCCGCTTCTCACAGGCAACCGGGTTGTTTTCCTCGTCCAAAACGACCAACACAATATATGCTGTTCCAAGATCCAGTCCGACCTTTAATTTTTTTCCTACCGGCGCAAAGGTAACCGCTTCCGACTGTTCAACCCGGTCCATATACAGATTCACCCGTTCCAAATCCATCATAACCCCCCATTCGTATTTTTTATGATTTTGCCGAATACAAATCCGCTGACTGACGCTGCATTGGCCTCATCAAAGTCTATATGCATCCGGAATCTGAAATTATCGCTGACCCGGATAACCACATTCCGAAAGATTACGGGGCGCTCGCTGAATACATGTACACTGACCCGTTCCTTATCCATAAGTCCAAGGCTCTTTGCAATATTGCCGGGTACATGGATATGGTTATGTGCTACAATGACACCCTGGCGGATTTGAAGACTGCCGCAGGAGCCTTCAATGGTAATGCTTCCGGATCCCTCTACATCTCCCGATTCCCGGATCGGAGCCTGGATTCCCAATTCTACGCAATCGCTTTTTGATAATTCTACCTGTGTCTCTTTTCTGACCGGCCCCAGCACTGCAACATTGCTTTTCTTCGAACGGCTGCCAATCAAATTCACACGCTCCTCTGCCAGGAACTGCCCCAGCTGGGACAATTCCCTCTTGGGAGTGAGCTTCGCGCCCGGGCCAAAGAGTATTTCCATATCTGCCTGGGACAAATGTACATGCCTTGCCGAAACCTCCACCTGCACCAAACCCGCCATGGAGATACTCTTTGTAATGGCTTCTACCAATTGTTCCATAATTATGTCCTCCTTTAGCTATACTGCCCGGCCAAATATATACACATCATGATATGAAGTGCGCTGGAGAGTCGGTTTAATTCCTCTATAATATCCGGTCTTGTGCACTTGGTTCCGGTACGGTAAGCCTCCGAGGCAGCCGTCTCCGTCTCTCTGAATGCGGCACGAAGATGGTTTAATATTGCATATGTTATGCCTAAGGTATAGTCCGGCAGTACCATCTGCTTTATCTTATAATATTTAATTGGATCATTGGACCGTTCCCACAGCTCTGCGTGGGTTAATCCCAGGATGGTAT
>JARKQP010000699.1 GCA_029974875.1 Mobilitalea sp. | reverse complement strand
GCTATTTCTACATTCCCATGGCTGTCGGCAGCTTGGTATACATTAGCAGTACCATACATGTAATACTCTGTTTCTTCATACCCTTTCCCAGACAGATTACAATATCTTTCAGCGCTGGCAAAGGGATAGCTGGTTGGCGTGGTGGGTATTTGTTCGATTTTCGTTATCATGTTTTTCCTCCTGCTATTTTATTTTTATAATTATAAGATCCGCCCCAAAAAAAGCTTCTTTATGCTAACGCGGTGACTGTGGATATAGAATACACCCATAGTCACCTCACAGCCTAAATCTGCCTCATTCACCGCGCGAATCCCTCTATGCTTAATCTAATTCTTTTCTAACTTAATTTCAATGCATAATTTAGTGTATTTGCTCAATTATATGCTAAATTATTTAGTAAAACTTGAAATTGCAGGTTCGGTATTATATAATCCCTAAGTAGGGTGCTAATCTGGAATTCAATTATTCTGGAAATCTATCTGGGAAATATCTATACCGAATATACCGAAATGTATTTATTATGGAGGTAAAGGAATGTCAATTACCGCAAAAGAAATCTCGAAGCAATTAAACCTTTCAGAATCGGCTGTTTCTTTAGCCCTAAACAATAAACCGGGAGTCAGCACGGAGACCAGGAAAAGGGTTCTGGAGGTTGCACGCAGCCTTGGCTATGATTTTTCAAAAATCAACCCCAGCTTTCACCAAACCGCCGTCATTAATTTCATCCTGTATCAGAAAAACCTGCTTTTTGACACTCCTTTTTTCAGCGAAATAATTACCGGTGTTGAAAAGGGGCTTAAAAATAACGGATACCAGGTGGTAATCCGTCATTTACAAAGTGATGAGAATGTCCCGGAGCAATTAGGGGAAATCGTAAATTCAGGCTGTAGTGGGATTATAATCCTGGGGACGGAGATGGCGAAGGAGGATTTTGTGCCATTTTCCTTCCTGGATATTCCGATCATTTTACTGGATTCCTATTTTGATTCCATTAAAATGGACTGCATCCTGATTAATAATACGGAAGGTGCTTACAATGCCACCAATTTATTGATCAAAAGGAGGCGTGCACAGCCCGGATATTTACAATCCTCCTGCAGGATATACAATTTTGAGGAAAGGGAGGAAGGGTATTATAAAGCGGTCCGGCGAAATGGGATGCCAGTCTCCAAGTCCATTGTCCACAGCTTAAGTCCCAGCATTGATGGGGCATATGCCGATATGCTGACGGTTATAGAGCAGGGTGACGAAATAGCGGACTGCTATTTTGCAGACAACGATGAGATCGCTATTGGGGCAATGAAGGCCTTCAAGGAAAAGGGATATCGTATTCCGTCAGATGTGGCAATCATTGGCTTTGATAATATTTCTTTTTCTACCTATACGGAGCCTCCCCTGACTACCGTCAATGTTCCGAAGGGCTATCTTGGTGAGCTGGCGGCAAAAAGGTTGCTGGCCGTTATTGGAACCCCGGAGTATCATCCCATAAGAATGGAAGTGAAGACGAATATCCTGCTGCGTAATACGGTTTAAGCGCTTTTGCGTTAAGCTTGCAATTGTTAGGCTTTTGTCCCCTCATAGCGAATAATAAAGGCGAAATGCCAGGCACAGTTCAGGTGTCCGGTATTTCGCCTTTGCTTAAGCACAGAAATTTCAGCGGTCACTATTTCCTCTAGTATCATGCGTTAACATAGTTAATCCCTGCCAAGGAATATTTTTATTCCGCAGCCCGGTATTGCTGGGGAGTAACGCCTGTCACCTTCTTAAACTGCTTATGGAAATAAGAGCTGTTCGAGAACCCGGTCGCATCAGCAATTGCCTGAAGCGGCAGATTTGTGGTCATAAGGAGTTTTTTTGCGGCCTGAATTCTCTCATTCGTTATATAGGTATTCAGCAGCATGCCGGATTGCTTGTGGAACAGATAGGATAAATAATCCGGGTTCATATGGATGGAGTCTGCAATGGTATTCCTGTTCAGCTCCTCAGAGTCAATATGTGCACGGACAAATTTCTTCACCGACTCTACAAAGGAGGCGGAGTCTGAATTCACCTTAAGTATTTCCTGTGTATCCTTTAGAAGCTCCTCCGTCCAGTAGAGGAACTCTTCAATGGAGGAGGTAGCCCTTACAAAATCCGTATGCCGGGCCAGCTTAGGGAATAACTCGTTCATGGAGATTTCCTTTGATTCCAGGACGGAAAATATGGTCTGTAAGACCCCGTAATACAGGGCGATCAGCATCCGGACAGGATAATAGGAGGAG
>JARKQP010000680.1 GCA_029974875.1 Mobilitalea sp. | reverse complement strand
GGAGGAGGAGCTGACCCATTATGCTTGTGTTGATTCCTTAACAGGAATTATGAATAGAAGGATGGGCATAAAGGAGCTGGAAGGGCTATTAGCGGAAGCAAAAGAAGATTATCTGGAATTTGTTCTTTGCTTTCTGGATATTAATAATTTAAAGCGTGTCAATGATACCTATGGCCATGGCGAAGGAGACCGCTATATCCGGACCTTTTGCAGTATGGTCCAGGATAATTTGGAAGAGGAAGATATCTTTTTCCGGATGGGCGGGGATGAATTTATAGTCATATTCAAGAATAAGAACAGATCCCAGTCAGAAAGGGCCTGGAGCGGGATACTGAAGCAGTTTGACGAAAGAAACCAGCAGGGAGAATTCCCATATAGCATTATGGCAAGCCATGGGTTATTTTATTACCACTCCGGCATGGATGTCGATTTAGAGCATATCATTGAAAGGGCGGACAAGCAGATGTATAGGGAAAAACAGGAGCTTAGGAAAAAATACTACGCTAAAGCTGGAACGGACTAAGGAAGATCCGTAATTGTAACAATAAACCTGCTTGATGATTATGTTGTTAGTATAGGGCGGTGTGATTATGAATGAAAAAATTATGGTTATCGAGGATGAAAGAAAAATTGCGGATGCAATTGCATATGCATTAACAAAGGAAGGGTACACCACGGAGACTGTTTATCATGGTGGTGAGGCTTTGAAAAGACTGCAGGAATTTGGCCCCGATGCAATTATTCTGGATGTGATGCTGCCGGGGATGGACGGATACGATATTCTTAAGAAGCTCCCGGAGCAAAGGCGCATAGGGGTCATCATGCTGACGGCAAAGGAAGATATCGTCAATAAGATACTGGGGCTGGAGCTGGGGGCGGATGATTATATCACAAAGCCCTTTGATATGAGGGAATTGCTGGCCCGCTTAAAGTCGCTGTTAAGAAGAATGCAGACGGCAGCCGATAAACAGGATGCAGATAAGATAAGCCTTGGAGGAATCCTTCTTCATCCGCACCAAAGAACAGCCTTGGCGAATGGAAGGCCGCTGGACCTGACACCAAAGGAATATGACCTGTTAGCTCTGCTGATATCCAAGCCGGACAGGGTTTATACAAGGGAGCAGCTTTTAGACCTGGTGTGGGGAATGGAATATGCCGGAGGGACACGTACGGTGGATATTCATGTACAGAGGCTGCGTAAAAAATTGGGACCGGATTGTGCTGATATGATACAAACTGTCCATGGAATTGGCTATAAAGCCCTAGGAGGTCATAGTGAGAACCAGTATAAGAATTAAGTTTAGTATTTTTCTGGCTGTCCTGCTTCTGCTTACCGTATTCATCTTAAGCCTGCTGGTATTAAACGGAATAAAGAGGAACCAGCAGGTACAGTATGAGCAGTATCTTGCGCAGCAGGCCCAGACAGCAAATACTTATTTTATACAGACCATTTTGGCTGAAACGGATAAGGTGCCCCAAAACTTCCTTACATCAAAGGGAGTGGAGTTTGCAGAGCAATTAGAACTGATCAGCGGTCAACAGGTGGTGTTATATGATCCAACCGGAGCCGTCGTCAGTAAAAAAATGTCCAGGGAAGAATCAGGCAGTATCAAAAGAACGCTGGAATTCGCCTTGGATAATAAGACTGCTTATCTGGTGGAAAATGAAGCCTTATATTATCTGACTCCGCTGAGGGTAGGAAAGGAACAGGTAGGGGTAGTACAGTTCTATTTTTCGCTGTCAGGATATCAGGAATTTTACAACCAAATAAGGCAGTTATTTATCTATGTGGGGGCGGGTGTATTTTTTCTTAGTTTCATCCTGGCCTATTTTTATTTTAATTCCTTTGCCAATGGGATTATCCGGCTTGAGAAGACGGTGGACCTGATTCGGGAAGGCAATTACGAAACCGCAATACTCCCACGCAGGGATGAAATCGGCAGACTTAGCGAGGGGATTCATGGGATGAGCCTGCAGATCAGGAAAACCATGCAGGATATGGAGGAGGAGCAGGAGAAGCTGACCTTGGCAGTTGGCAGGCTATCGCTGCTGGATCAGCAGCAGAAGCAGTTTATCGGAAATGTAACCCACGAATTTAAGACACCGCTAACCTCAATCAAAGCCTATATCGATTTGCTGGAGATGTATCCTGAAGATAAGGCTTTACTAGGGACGGCGAGGGAAAATATCAAAAGTGAGACCCAGAAGCTTTATGAGATGGTCGTAAAGGTGCTGCAGCTATCAGCCCTGGATAAATATGATTTTGAATACAACATGGAAAAAATAGAGGTAGGGCAGACGGTCCTGACAGTGCTTAATAGCTTAAAAGGAAAGCTGGATAAATTCGGGATCAGGCTGGAAACTGAGCTGGCCGAAGCCTATGTGGAAGCTGATAAGGACAGCATGACCATTATATTGATGAATCTCCTGGATAATGCAATTAAGTATAATAAAGCAGGGGGCAGTATCTTTGTAAAGGATTATTTAATGGAAGCCCAGGTGGTCATAGAGATAGCCGATACAGGCATCGGAATTCCGGAAGCCCTTGTAAAGGATATTTTTGAGCCCTTTTATACGGTGGATAAGAACAGATCCCGGGAAAACGGCGGAGTCGGTTTAGGCCTGTCCCTTGCTAAAAAGCATGCCGAAATACAGGGAGGTTCACTCACCCTTGTAAATACGGGCCAGGAGGGAACCGTATTCAGGGTTACCATACCTGCGTATGGCTCCCGGAAACAGTAAAAGTAAAATAGAAACAAATTTGTTACATTTATTTTGCATTTCTGAGATAGTTGTATATTTTATTGAAATAAATTACTGATATGATATGAATCAAGGAGGCGATTTAAATGAAAAATACAAAAATAATAAGAATTATAATCGTACTAATGTTACCTTTAAGTTTTAATGCATGTGGTAAAAAGGAGGAAAACAAGGTTATTATTAATGAACCCGGAACATCCATTACAGTCATTGATGATACTGAAAAGGAGACAGAGGAACCCGTTGTAGCCGTGGAGAAAATCGACCGGATTGAGAATGCAGAATTATCCGATTGGCTCGATGAAGAAACCGTGGTTGTTTCCAGGGAAAATGATTCACTGGGTAAAATGAGCCTTGCAGAATTATCGGATTCTTATCCCAGAAGCTTATATCTGTACAATATCAATACCAAGGAATATAAGGTATTAAAGGAACAAAAGGATGTGTTTCTTGGAGGAGCCACTCTTTCTGCCGATAAAAAGCACCTGTTATATACTGAGTTTACCTTGGGAGATCCGGTTTTTTATGTGATGGAGCTTGATACCCTGGATGCTTTTGGCATCATAGGGGGTGAGACCGGAGGAGCCATGAGCGCCGAATGGGCTGGCAATGAGGTGGTTGGCGCTGCTTACAGCGGCGGGGCTTATCAAGCAAGTGCAACAGGAGAAATCTCCGTATTAGAGGGCTTAAAGGAAGAGCCAATATTTATTGTCCGAAAGCTTAAGGATAATATTTATTACAATACCAGCTATGATGAATCCTTAATCCTGCTGGACCAGACCACCAAGGAGAAGATTAATTTAAATCTTAGCAATGTGTATGATGTGCTTCCATCCCCCGACGGAAATAAGCTGTTAGTGCTGCAAAACAACGGTACAAAAGCTACTATAGTTCTCTGTGATATGGATGGCAGCAACCAAAAAACGATTGCGGAAGGTACGGAGCTTGGCGGAGTTTCCTGGTCTCCGGACCAGCGGATGGTCGCATATAACCTAAAGGGTACAGAAAACAATGCAGCGGTAAATGGACTATATGTTTACGATATGCTGACTGCCAAGTCCACCCAGATAGCGGTTGATGTCCAAAATGCCGTTACCTGCTGGAGCCCTTCAGGAGAAAAGCTGGTTTATGCGCAGTGGAATGGAAAGCAATATAACAGCAGTATTGTATCTCTCAAGTTTTCATTGCAAAAGTAAGAAGTAAGTGCCATTTTTAGGATAAATATAATTTTATTACAAAGGGGTTTTTCCTATAGGGGGAAAGCTGCTCCGCATATGATGGGCGGTCGCTTGATTGACAATAAGTCGCAAGCGGCCGCATTTTTATTGTCAAACATTATTAACCATAGCAGCAGTAATTTAGGACTTGATTAATACCATTATTGGCATTATAATAAAAAGTGGTATTAAAGGAGGAAGCGCGTTATGAGAGATGTAATGGAAATCATATTGAATCCTATCAGAATAAGAATTATACAAGAGCTTTCTACAAAAGAAACCTTAACTGCCACGGAGCTTTGTGGGAAAATCAAGGATGTCCCGAGGACTACCCTATACCGTCATATCAGTATTTTACTGGAAAACAATATTCTGGTTGTTATATCCGAGAAAAAGATCCGGGGGAGCCTTGAAAGAACCCTTGCCCTGAATACAGAAGAAATATCAAGAATTAATACATTGGAAAATGCTCCTCAGAATGTATTGGGTTTTTTAATGAACAAATATGCGAGGTTCCAAAGCTATTTAAACAGTGAAAATGCAGATCCTGCCAAGGATAAATTGTTTTTAAGCGATTCAGTAGTAATGCTGGATGATCAGGAGTTTGATCAATTTTTATCGGAGTTATTCGGACTTATCCAAAAGTATAATTTGGAATTTGCGGAAGGAAGAAAAGCGAGGGATATTTCCATTATTTCAGCACCGGTTGATAAGGGGTGTGGCTTCAAAGGCTCCGCCGTATATAAGAAATAGAGAGAAAAATAGAGACATTTTCTGATTTTGATGGAGGGATAAAAGGTATGATAAAAATAAGACAAGAGCACTATCATAAAATAGCCAGGCTGTTATCGGAATGCTTTTGGGAGGATCAACTGATTGCTAAGCAAATAAAAGGAATAGAAAATCCGGAAGAATTTTTAGAAAAGCTGTTTTTATTGCAAATGCCGGTGCTTCATAAAACCTGCGAAATGAATTCGCTGGATGACAGTATGAACTCAGTTATTGTAGGTTATGAAAAAAAGAAATATAAGCCAGCCAAAGTACTTATCTTAAGCATTTTGGGTCAATTTAAGCTTTCCCATTCCACAAAAGGCAGTGATCTTAAGCTATATGCCCAAAATTGTGAGGAAGCCTTAAAAAGTGTCGATTTGAAGTGGCAAAAAGAATTCGTCAGGGGTAACTATTATCATATAAAAATTATTGCAATAGCAAAGAACAGCAGGGGAAAAGGGGACTTCAGGGCATTGATCATGCCAATAATCAATGCCTGTAGGGAGAAAGCTATTCCGGTGGTATTAGAAACAAACACGGCTGATAATATACCGATTTATCAGCACTTCGGGTTTGAACTGGTAAAAACCATAGCCCAAAAAGACACAGATTTTTGTCAATATTGTTTTATCAGGCAGCCATAAATGAGCCTTCCATTATTTCCTTTTCGGATTTTTCGGAAACCATCCCCTTTCAACTCTTTTCTCCTGCTCGAATAATTCTTTGACGCTCCAGAAGCAGGAGAAGCCGGTAACGCCTAAAAGGGCAGATAAAAAATCATATTTCGTAAAGAATGCGGCTATCAGACAAAGTATTCCGGCAATGATAAAAGCGGGATAGATACGCTTTGTAAAATAGTACTCGGCTTTAATCACAATCGGATGAAATAATCCAATGAGTAAGAACGAACAAAAACCAATTAAAATTCCCTGCATTGTGTTAAGGTCTCCTTATTTTCATATGTATTAGAATATCTTATGTATCCGGGGTGCCAATGATGTCAATTTTCGATGCAGTCCAAGCAAGTGGAAATTGATTCCTATAGGAATATTCTAAATGACAGCATTTCAGAAAGCAAGAGCAGATAAAAAATAGATCATGAAGGCCTAAGCTATAGCAGAGCTGTTGGATAAGCTGAAAAAGATATATTTGTATAACCCTCCGAATTGATGTAAAATAATATCACACAATTTGAGGATGACGTCCTTTAAGACAAACAGACGGGACTGCTGGTTCATTCCGTATAGGGCAATGGAAGCGGTATTCCGATTTTTCCATAATATTATTAATCGTGAGATTGATTATACAACAGACTTTTATATAAGGAGGAAATGTATGGAGAAATACAAGGTAAAAATTACTGATATAATACAGGAGGCACCGGGAACCATGACCTACCTGCTGGAAAAACCAACAGGGCTTACTTGGCTTGAAGGAGCCCATACCCATATAGGGTTGTTAGGCTTTGATGTGGATCCGCAGCCAAACAAGAATTGGGTTCATCATATGTCCATTATGACCTTGCCTGAGGATGATAAAATTGGATTTACTACAAGGATTTTAGCTCCCTTATCTGAATTTAAAGAGAAATTATCTGAATTGCAGATAGGGGATGAAGTAATTCTATTTAAAATCGGATCCAGGATGTCTTTAAGGCGGGAGGACAGACCGGTTATATTAGTGTCAATGGGTGTAGGAGTTGCCACTATGAGGCCTTTGATACATAGATTTTTCAAGGATAATACCCACATCCCCAAATTGATTAATATTAATATTAATTCATCGGAGGCGTTTGTTTATAAGGCTGAACTGGATAACCTGGCAGATTCCTGTTATCAGAACTATTGGATGGACTCAAGGGGGAAATTTTATGAGACCCTGGATAAGGTTTCAGATCAGGCTGACGCTATCTATTATGTGGTTGGAAGCGATGAATTCATTAAGGATGTCATAAAATATTTAAGAAACAAGAAAGTTGAGGCTGGCGCTATCCGTATTGACAAGAAAGAAGAGATGGCGGGGGATTATTTTATTTAATTATAATTGAAGAATTGATTGTTGATTTTATCTTTATATAATACTTAGCCATAAGGGGTGGGTAGGGGATGGAGCTGATTACCAGGCTGAAAAACGATAAAAAGGAAAGAAGCGCGTATACGGTCACCGCTGCCTTTGTAGCGATGTATTGCTGGTATACGGCCTTCTGGGACAGCGTTAACCTTGAAATCCATATCGCGTCCATGGGTCTGCGCTTCAATGATGTACTTGCTGTGTTCCAGGTAGCCTGTGTTGCATCCGTCCTTTTTGGTTTTTTCTTTATCAGGGGCGAATACCTTTCTTCCCCACGCCCCATATGGATAACGCTGCATATCCTGGCCTTTTCCCTGATGCAGATTCTAGCGCTCTCGCCTACAAAGGAGCTGTTAGTCATCTCTGCGGCGGCTGGGGGACTTTGTATCGGGTTCATCGGATACAGGCTTTTTTACGGCATGTTCTTTTACATATCAAAGCCAAATCCCGTCAGGGCTGTGGCCATCGCTTATATTTTTATAAGAACCTATATCTATACCTATGCGATCGCTCCGGTGGACAGGTTTCCGGTGCTGTTCTTTGGCATTCAGGCCGCAACGCTGCTGGCCAGCATGATGCTCAGCCTTGCATTCCGGGGAAATGATATGGAAATCCGGTATTCCCTGCGGGAAAATGATTTTCAGCTCCGCGACACTTGGCCAACCCTGGTCTATGTGGCGACGTTTCAGATTTGTCTGTCCTTGTATCAGGGGATCATCGTCCCGAAGATGCCAGAGAGCTTCTGGCTCAATTCCTATCAGATCCTTCCCAGTGCCGTTACGCTCTTTTGCATGCTGCGGTTTAGCCGCTTCTTCACGATTACGAATACGGTACGGCTGTTTATTATTATGATGGCCGGTGGTTTTATCTCTTTCCTTGCTTTGGAGGGCGAAAGCCGCCTGCTTGTGGACACCTTTATCCAGCCGTCCTATTTGTTCGCAAACACATTTTATATCTGGCTGATTTACAGCATTTTTTTCACCTACGGGAATAAATATCTCAAGCTCCGGCTGTTTTTGTGCCTCAACGCTACGGTGCACTACCTGTCCCTGATTCTTGTAAAAGCCGCAGCTCCGTGGCTGACGACCCATCCAAAAGCGGCTGTTGCGGCCCTGCCCTTTATTTTTGGGCTCTTTTTGCTGATACCCGCAGTGGACTCCTTTGTGAAAAAGATAAATGCACAGCGCGAATATATAGAGAGCCAGAAGGAAAAGGAGATCCTGCTGCCCCCGAATCATCCGGCAGTAATCCAGATCCGCAGCAGCTTTTTAAGCACCCTGCCCCAGAATATCCTGTTCACACAGAGGGAGCAGGAGGTGCTTTCCTATCTGATCGCCGACCACGATGAGGAAATGCTGGCATATTACATAGGCATCAGCCAGCATGAAGCCAAAGCTATAATTAGAAGCATCCTGTCAAAATGCGGTTCCGATACAAAATCCGCGCTGATGATGCGCATAGGACAGCTATGTGCACCGGCCGGGCAGACAGCGGATATTGGTGAGGTGCTGGCAGGATACAACCTGACACCCAGGGAAATAGAGGTTTGTGCCCTGCTGCTGGGCGGGAGCTCCCGCAAACAGATCGGGATAGAGCTCCAGATCAGCTATGCGACGGTTGGGTTCCACTGCACCTCGCTTTATAAAAAACTAAATATCAACAGCCTGTCCGAGCTTTTCGCCATGTTCGGATACAAGGAAACTGTGTCTGAAAAAGAAGGCTAGTGTGGTGTCCGCTTGGTATTTATGGTAAAGTCAATTCAGCCGCTTTCACACTGTGCGGCTAAAGTACCTGATTATAATTACCATAGTTATCAATTGGACACCGCATTAGGGGCAGGCAGCTATTTTATACAGAGCTATTTGATGAGGATATCCCAAAGCTATGAATTTTGAACTCATAGAAAGGGATATCCTCATTATTTCCTGCGCTTTTACCCCCTACCTATACTATCGCATAGCTATCCAAAACTGGAAATTAGATGCAAAATAAAAGACGGAAGCACTGTTCCGGCCGACAGTCCTTAACCTTGTAGCAGGACTGGGGCTTGATTAACCGGTCCGCAAGAAGTTTAGGCTGGGTCTGGGGCAGAATGCGACAGCACCAGATGATCTAATAATAAGATGGGAGAGTGATTGCAGATGAAATTGAAAAGAACCTTATTCATCCTTTTTGCAGCCATCATAGCTGGACTGAGCTTTTCAGCGGAGGCATTGGCAAAAACCACAACAACGGC
>JARKQP010000637.1 GCA_029974875.1 Mobilitalea sp. | reverse complement strand
CTTTTCACCAACTATAAGCAACAGCCCTCACTACCACCCCGACCTACTCACTTCTCAACGCATCAATCGGATTAAGCTTAGAGGCCTTATTTGCCGGCGCATACCCAAATCCAATTCCAATCACCGCAGACACCCCAAAGGCAAGAATAATCGAATTCGTAGTAGGTGCCGCATCCACACCAAACATATTCCCTAGGGTAACCGTCGCAACATATCCTATCACCACGCCGATAAACCCACCCAGCATACTGATCGATGTGGCCTCAATCACAAACTGCCACATAATATCCCTCCGTTTCGCTCCCAGCGATTTACGGATCCCGATCTCCTTCGTCCTTTCAATCACCGACACCAGCATAATATTCATAATCCCAATCCCAGCCACCAGCAACGAAATCCCAGCAATACCTCCCAGAATCGCCGACAGCATAGTCGTCATAGAATTAATCGTATCCAGAAGCTCCGTCATACTCCTGACCGTATACAGGTCTTCACTCCTCATAATATTATAAAGATAATTATCCAGAAGCGTCTCTCCGGCCGTCACCAGCTCCGTATCATTTACCACAAAGGTATAGCTTGAAATATTCGTACTGCCTGCCAGGCGGCATGCCACAGAATATGGGATATAAATGCAGTCATCCGCAGATCCCTCTGTAGAATCATCCTGCTCTTTTAACACCCCGGCCACCGTAAAGATCTGTCCTCCGATTCTTATGGTGTCCCCTGCGCTGATTTTCCCATCGTACAGCTCCTCCACGATATAGGTTCCAAGTACACACGCGTTATACCTGTTCTTAATGTCAGCATAGGAAACATTACGTCCCCATGCCAGATCAATGCTGTTCAGCTTTAGATAATCCTCGCCTACCCCGGTCACTGTCGTTGATACAGAGCTGCTGCCTTTCTTCACTGTATAGCTGGAGGAAACCGTAGGGGTAACTCCTGCAAAAATCCCGCTATTCTCTCCGGCAAATTCATACACATCATCTACATGCACCACCCGGGTATCCGTATTTCTCACCGTAACTGAGATAATATTGGTTCCCATTTCGGCAAATGTACCGATCAGATAGTTCGTGACCCCCTGCATCAGCCCCAGCAGGGTTATTACGGAACCAACACCGATAATCATACCCAGCATAGTAAGGAAGGAACGCATCTTACTTCCCAAAATACACTGCCACGCTAATTTAAATGCCTGACCCAGCTTCATCCTGCTACCTGCCTCCTATAATCATCCACATTCCCGTCAAAGGTTATCCTTCCATCCTGGATGCTAACAATTCTGTTCGCCTCCTCCGCCACCGAACGGTCATGTGTAATCAGTATGATGGTATTTCCTTCCTTATTCAGCTGCTTTAAAAAATCCAGAAGCTCAGCGCTTGTCTTCGAATCCAGGGCGCCTGTCGGCTCATCTGCCAGGATCAGGGACGGTTCCGTCACCAGCGCCCTGGCTATCGCCCCCCTCTGCTGCTGCCCGCCAGACAGCTGGTTCGGAAAGTTCCTGTATTTATCAGCAATATCAACCTTTTTTAAGGCCTCCATGGCTCTTTGGTGCCGCTCCGCCTTTCCCATGCCGGAATAAAGCAGGGGAAGGGCTACATTATTAATCAGACGTTCCCTCGGCAGCAGGTTATATTGCTGGAATATAAAACCGATCATCCGGTTTCTTATAGTTGCCAGCTCATTATCATTCATCTGGCTGACATCCTTGCCCTTAAGGATATACTGCCCCGAGGTCGGAATGTCAAGAGCACCTATAATATTCATAATCGTAGATTTACCGCTTCCGGACTTTCCTATGATGGCAACAAATTCGCCCCCATGGATTTCCAGATTAATTCCATGGTTTGCATAGATCTCGGAGTTTCCCATATAATAGACCTTATGGATATCAATCAGCCTGATCAGGGGACCTGAATAATCCTCCTGGCTTTTCTTCTTTCTCTTTAAATCCATAGTTCCTCCTATCTTGCCGGGAATCCGCCGCCGCTGCTCTGCCTTACGCTACTGCCTCCGGATGGCCCTCCGGCGCCGGACGGCCTGCCTCCGCCTTCCATATTAAATTCACCGCCCATATTGAACTGCATCATGTCTGAATTTTCACTTGCCGTCCTTTCAACATAGACCTCATCGCCCTCTGACAAGCCGCTTTGGATCTCAATATAATCTCCGTCGGTAATGCCGGTCGTAACCTGAACCGCCTTAAAGCCCTCAGGAACCTCTCCCTGCTCTTCTGTTACGGAATCATCCTTTACATAAACCCTGTCTCCCCGCTGTAATGCATCACTGGGGATTGCCAGTACCCCTTCTGCCTTTTCTATGACAATTTCACCTGTCACATTCATACCCGGCAGCAGGTCGCCCACATCATCAATCCTTACTGTAACCGGATACTGGGTTACGCCCTGGTTGGTGGTGCTTTCCAGGCTGATATTCGTTACAATTCCGCTGATGGTAACGCCCTCCAGGGCATCTGCCGTAATGTTTACCTCCTGCCCCTCTGTTACAGTCATAATATCCAATTCATCTACATACATATCAAAGGTTACTGCCGACAGGTCATAAATTGTGCACAGGGAAGAGCTCCCGCCATTACCGCTGCTGACAGTATCCCCCTTCAGCGTGCTTTTCTTAATCACCTTGCCGGTAACCGGGGAGGTAATGCTGTAATCCGTCCTGGTGTCAATGGTATCCTGAAGGACAGCTTGGGCATCCTCGATGGATTCCTGCCTGCTCTCCAGAGAATCCTTCGCACTATCAATCCCATTCTGTGCTGATTCTATGGCATCCAGGTAAGATTTTAATTTTTCCTCCACAGAGTCCTTGCTGATTACAAGAACCACATCACCCTTACTAATGTCATTGCCTTCCTCAATATTCAGGAATCCGATCTTGCCCGATAGGTCGGAGGTAACCGTTGTATTTGTCTTCACCGCAAAGCTGCCGGTATCCATGCTGTACAGGCTTCCGATGCTTGCACTGGCCACCGCCCCTTCTGCGATTCCCCCCGGATTCGTCACCTCAATCGTTACCTCCTTCGCCACCCGGCTGCCTGATAAGGATTTTCTCACATTGCTGACCTTTGTCACCTTACCCTTTACTTCATCAAAAGTATTCTCCATGGTAACCGTAGCTGTCTTTCCAATCAGGGAAGAACTTACATCGTCATAGTTGAAGGGCACGGTTAATACCATTACATTATTATCATACACATCGGCGATTTGGCTTCCGGCCTGAACTGTATCCCCTGCCTTCACATATACTTTGGTAACAATACCGGAATCCGTAGAGAGTACATTCACATCGCTGTATTCGGATACCGCCTCCTTATACTCCTCCTGGGCTTCGTCATATTTCTCCAGCGCCGCCTGGTAGCTCTTTTCCGCTTTTGCATATTCTTTCTTTGCCCGGTCCAGGGCTGTTTCATTACCTTCAATATCGGAATCCAGGTTATCCGTTGCAATTTGGTATAGTACCTGCCCCTCCTGCACAGTGTCACCCTCTTCAAAGTCTGCCCCAATCACTTCTCCCGATACCAGTGTTGTCACGCTGTAGCTGGCTAAGGGCTGGATTGTGCCGGAGGAGGACAATACATTCTGTATATCTCTTGTCTCTACCTTAGACGTTCTTACTACTGCTGCGCTACCCGCCTGTGCCGCCCTTTGTTTCGGCACAATTAATGTCAGATAGCAAAGCGTACCGGCAGCTACAAAAACAGCAATTATGATTACTATCTTCATTATTTTTTTCAATATTCTGGAATGCTTCTTCATTCTTACCTCCATAAAGCTATACATAGCTTATTTTAATTCCAGGCTGCTATACCAATTCCCGTATCATTATATTCTATTTCCTCTATCATTTCCGGGCTGCAACTATAACGCGGATTCTGCCTCCAATCGAAGCCGGTTTGTCATAATATGCCATAACCGTGTATTTTGACAGGCTGCTTTTCACCCTATCAATTGTAGTAGAAATGTACTCACCATCCAGATGCAGATAAACGCTCAAATTTTCCCCCAGCGTATATTTCGTTTTGTCCACCAGCACCGTTGTCGTGCCAATGGAGGAGACCTCCACACCCGTCAGGGCATAGCTTGAGGCTAATGTTTCACCCTCCAGGACAAAGCCTGACGGACCCTCTGTCAGGTTTAAGGACGCCACATTATCCGCAGCCAGGGTTTTCTTGGTTCCGTTTATGATATAATTGTAGTCCGTACCCGTAGCAGAATAAGTCATGCCTGTATATATCCCATAGGAATCCAGATCCCCGGTCACACCCTTCAGGATCAATTCCGATATTTGTCCGCCATTTAAAGCATAATACAGCACGGAGGATGGGCTAATTGCCATACCTGCCAGCCGCTCAGGCTTCACGCTGATATAGCTGCCATTCTTCTGATCCAGAATTTTGACATCGGAAGCCAGCGCCGTATTTCCTAAGAATAGCCCATCACTGCTAAAGATAAAGTTTCCAAATGCCGGCGTTGACATAATATAGCTGCTGATCCCGGCTGTACCGTCTACAAATTTCATCTGTACCAGATTTCCGGCAGCCAGATAAATCTGGTCCGAATCGTAATCCTGGGTATACTCACTGCCTGAAGCATCCACAAAGGTTACATAATCCGTATATTTATAACTGCCATCCGCTTCCTCAACAAGGTGGTTGCCGGTACTAAGCACATAGCCGGTGATCGTCACATTATATTCATCAATTACCAGCACATCCGCTACCGTTCCATCCTGCCCAAGCAGCAGGGTTGCGATATCGCCCTCCTTTATCTCTCCCATCGCCGAAAACTTTAAGGCCACATCCGTGTTCGCAAAGCTGTATTCCTTGCCTCCCATAGTAACTGAGGTTGGCGAGACATAGTTTGGAGCAATGGAGGTAATGGTCCCCGTCACCTTATCGTTATACACCCAGATAGTCTTAAAGCTTTCGGAATAATAAACCACATCATATGTATCAATATCCGTATAGGAGCCGCTTACTCCATTCTTATAAATCTTGGCCGCCGATACGGTAAATGGTATATGGGATGTCCAGCCCCCATTAACAATGACCGGCCCCTTCACATTGCTGCTAATCAGGGACAGGTAGCTGATCCCTCCGTCCGAATCCAGCGTATACCCTAATACGGAAGCATATACGGTTCCTGTCTTATTTGTCGCATTCAGGGTATTATAAAACAAATTAACGCAATCACCCGCGGTTAATAGATCAGTGCTTCCCCTGCTGATATTTGTATCCAGTTTTTTTGCCGTATACAATTTCATAATGGCACTGGCTTTGTTTCCGACAAAGTCACTGTCACTATACCCCAATAATTTCAGCACCCCATATACCGCCTCCTGAAGATTGATGCCCTGGGTCGGCTTAAAGGTGCCATCCAGATATCCTGCCATCCAGCCCTGGGTTACTGCCGTCTGGATATACCCTGATGCCCAGTAGGTCTTGCTCACATCCTTGAACATGGTTAAATTGCTTTTTCCTGAGACACTGTCCTTCAGAGTTGATAGATTTACCAGCATCTGGGAGTATAGTGACCTGTTCACAACACTGTCCGTTGAAGTAATATTACTCCGGTCAGTCTCCATAACCCTCATTGCACTAATTATCTCCGATGCACGGTCAGCAGCCGATACCTGCGTATTTTCCCCCGGAGATACCTCCACCGCAACCAGTAACACAATACATAATAAACAAGCTATTTTCTTTCGCATACCTCTTCTCCTTCTTTTTACATTCTTACAGGCATGTTTCAAATCCCTGAACCCATTGGTTGGCTGGGTTCCTTTACTTCCATAATAGATGTTCTGCAACTACCTATTTATATTTCTACCAAATAATACTATTTATTTTCTGTGTAGATTCTGTGTTTTGATTGTGATGGTTTTGTGAAATTTTGTGAACTTCTCCAAAGCTCCCCCAGGCTTCCCCATCTTAACTAAAACCCCCTGGTTGCCGAACCTTAACTAAAATCCTTGGGTTGCCGATATAAAGGACAGAACAGGAAATAATGCATTATACCAGAAGAAAGGATATGCCCATGGATCTCTATCATACCAACCTGTCCGACTATCAGACAAACAAGTCCCAGTCCACCCGTGGGGGCAACCAGCCAAACAGGCTCCCAGACGGTTCCATTTCCAGGAATACTACAAGCTCCCCCCAACAGGGAGAGCCTATGGAGCTGCGGGAAGGGCAGACCATAAAAGGACAGGTTATCGACCATAGATATAACGAAGTTACCCTTCGTCTGGAACCGGGTAAGCAGACCCTTACCGCCCGGCTTTCCAGTGATATTCCCATATCCATCGGACAGGAGGCACAGTTTACAGTTACCGGCAAAACCCCGGGCGGCTATGTGCTTAAGTACCTTCCTGAAAACCCTTCCCTCCAGTACGACACCACCATCGGAAAAGCCCTGTCCGCCTCCGGGCTGCCAATAACTGACCGCAATAAGGCAATTGTAGCGGAGCTGCTGGCGGGACGCCTTCCCATTGATAAGCAAACCCTCCAGACCCTACTGAGGGTAGCCCTTACCAATCCGGAAGCCTCACCTCAGACCCTTGTATTGATGTACAAGCACAATATCCCCCTCACTCCGGCAAATATAAAGCAGTTTGAAGCCTATCAGAAGGGAACCCATCAGCTGGTAAATGACCTGCGGACCATCTCACAAAATATATCCGGACTGCTGCGTCACTCTCCTTCCACAGCTCTTCCTTCCGATCACGCAGTTGCAAATGCCCTCCAAACAAATCAAGCATTGCTGGATCTCCTATTGCCCTCCACGGCTGCCCTGGGGACAGCTAAAACCCCACTGCTGCTAAATTCCGGCTTTAACCAGGGTCAATTGGACCAGCTGGCCCAAATATTAGAACAGCAGGGCAAGGATAACCCCTCCCTTTTTACGGGGCTGATTGCCGGAACAGCTGCTGAAGGAGCTTCCGAAATTGTTCCAACAATTACTTCTACTTCGTTACTTGATCCTGCCGGTAATTCAATAATTACTTCGGCATTTGCAGAAATAATAGATAAAGTCAAAAGTGGCACTCTGTCCATGAACGAGGCCGCCGACCTTTTTACAAAAATAATGGAAGCCGGCCAAGGCCAAGGACAGCCTCCTGCAGCTCCCGGTGGTGCCGTCCAAAACCCTCTAACGGCGGCAGACCTTTCATTAATTACTAAATTAATGGATCAATATGAGACTAGCCAGGATTTTTCTCTCCCGCTATCAAAAATATTGTCCCCCCAAGAGCGCCTCACTCTCACGGACCTGCTGTCAGGCCTGCCAGATGCAAAGGAACTAAAGAACCAGCTCACCCAGGGTACCACAACCCTAAAGGAGCTTTTTACCCTATTACAGGAACAGCTCCCAAAGTCAGATAAACCGGTTGCGGCAAAGCTGCTCCAATCACCTGAATATGCCAAGCTTTTTGAAGCGGCCTTTCTTGAGAAATGGACACTCCTGCCGAGGAAGGCTGCGGACAAATCCGCCGTCACTAATTTATTAAAGGGATTGAGGGAAGACTTGGACCAGCTCCAGGCTTTGGTTAAGGAGCAGTCCGGTTCATCTGACGGCGAGCATCTGCAAAAACCGGTCCAGAACCTGAGGGAGAACCTCCAGTTTGCAAAAGAGCTTAATGAGGTCTTCACCTATCTGCCTCTTCCAATCCAATTTAAGAACCAAAACGCCCATGCCGACCTTTATGTCATGACAAAGAAAAAGGCTTTGGGCGATAAACGGGAGAACTTAAGCGTATTGCTCCACCTGGAGATGGCAAACCTAGGCTCACTGAATATCTATCTGAAGCTAAACCCCAGCAACCAGATACAGGCAGATTTCTATGTCGAAGAACAGGAAACCCGCCTCCTTATTAAGGATCATCTGGGCGACCTTACTACTGCACTGGAGGAGAAAGGATATTTATTTCAGGCAGGCGTCAAGGAGACTTATAACAAACCGGATTTCAGTAAAGATTTCATAGAGCAAAGCGCCCAGGAAAACCACATGACGCGCTATACCTTTGATATCCGGACATGAGAAGGTTAATGGATCACTATCAT
>JARKQP010000607.1 GCA_029974875.1 Mobilitalea sp. | reverse complement strand
TTTTTCACTGGTGAGATATTTTACGAATTTCAACGCCGCATCATAATTCTTACTAGTATTAGAAATGCCAATTCCATTTAGGAACAGTACTTCTGACTGTTTTCCATCATTTCCTCTCGGTGCATTCATAACCTTCCAATTTACCGTCTCCTCAAGATAGGTTGAATTCCAGAGTGCCACACGGCACATCGCAATCTGACCGACATTAAATTTCGTAATCAAAGCATCATATCCGTCACCCAGCTTTTCAACCGGCGGAACATAACCCTTATCCACAAGACCCCGTACCCATTCGAAGGCCGATACAACTGCTTTACTGTTCCATGCACTTGTTCCGTCGGCGTTCAGATATTCTCCTCCTGCCTCTGTAATTAGCGGATACATCATATCGATTGATGATGATAAATCATTAAAAATAGTCGGATACTCAATTCCCAGCTTATCCTTATTCTCCTTCAGGATAGAACATGCCTCTTCAAATTCATTCCATGTAAAGCCTTCCTCCGGTACCTCGATACCGCATTCCTGGAACATATCGACATTGTATACCCATCCATAATTTCCTCCGTCCAGCGGAAGTGCATACCAATCATCATTATAAGTACAATATAGCTTTGCAGCATCCCAGAAATCATCAAATTTGTAATCCTGATCTGACGTTAATTCATCCACATTGAACTTCTGTAATGCCCCCGCTTCAGCAAGCAGCTGTGTTGTCCCCGTATTACAATTAATCAAATCCGGTAAATCCCCGGCTGTCGCCTCAATAAGAATTTTTGTAGCAAAATCAGAAACTTCTTCGAATTCTATTTTAATATCAGGATTCTCTTTCTCGAAAGCTTCCACTATTTTCTTATATTTGTCGTAACTGTCGTAGCTTTGCCAAGTCAGTACTACTTCCTTCGTTTCCCCAGCACTGTCATTCTTTTTACCCCCTGAGTTACTTCCACATCCGGCGAGCAGTCCTGCCATCATTGTAACTGCCAATAAGATTGCCATTTTCCTTCTCTTCATAACAAATCCTCCTTATATTGTATTGTTTATATCTTCGTTAGTTTTTATATGTCAACCGGTTTCATATGTGTTAAATAAAAACAATATGTGTCAACCGGTTTCACATATATCAAACAAACTATTATTATAGTATCATTTTGACCATGACAAGTCAATATATTGTATCATCATATTAAAAGATTCTACATTATTGACATATATTAATATGCTTATTTATGAATTATGCCCAAAGCAAAACTGAATAAAGCAGACTTGATGCAAAAACACGAATTGCTTCTCTGGAGATGCGCACAGTAAAAAAGAGAAAGAGCCATCATCTCCTTCTCTCCTATACTATAGCAGTATTCTTATCCGGCAGCGTTCTTATCTGGCAGCGTTCACCTATTATTTATTCTTTGCACCACAGCAGCTCAAGCGGCCGAAGCACTTTGTGGATACACTTCTTCCCATCCAGATAAACCTCCGTCTCCTGCTCCTGTTCACTGTTATTAATCAGACAGTATTTTTCCTGCCCGGGGAAGCCATGACAGTCCACAAAGATATTCGTTGAATAATAACGATACATTTCCTGCTCCCTGCCGGCACTCCAATAGAGGGCTCTTTGCAAAATACGGGCATTCTGCGCAGAATAAGGCAATCCGGCCAAATATACCGAACGGCCCCTTCCGTAGGTATGAGCGGCCATACCGCAGCTTGAGCGGTCAACATCCAGTACCTGCACCTTCTCCCCGCAGGGATAGATCATTGTCATTCCTTCGCCATAATCCATGGCCTCCTTACAGTCCCTAAGAATAAAATGCTCTTTCTCTGCCTCTAACCGTTTCTTATTTATACTCGCGGTCAGTCCTAATTCCTTTTGGACACCAAGAATATCACTTAACTGAAAGAATTTACCCTCTGATACACAGGCTGTCGGTTCCCCGACTCCGACCAGACCGCCTCCCTGATGAACGAAGCTTCGCAGCTTAACGATAATATCCTGATCCAGCCACCAATCCGCTCCGCTCCAGGAGGTTCCGGCATCTCCCGAATTGATAATGACTTTAACATTCTCCGGTATCCCCTCCTGCTTCACCTGGCTGAAGCTGATGAATTCTACCTCGAAGGGAAGTCCGGCAAGAGCCTCCAGTACACCAAGGTAGGAATAGCACCTCTGGTTCCACAGGGAATGGGCTATCTGATGGGTCTGCCAGGCACGAAGCTTCCCCCAGGAATTTAGGATGGCCACCTTAAAGCTTGCGGAATATGCCTTCTCTCCCCCTGTCTCAGTATGAATGGACCGAAACTGCTTTGATATCTCAGCTACATGATCTATAAAATCCGGAAATTTGTTCGCCAGGCTTAAGTATCCACCGTAGCCCATCCTTGCCATGGGCTTGCGAAGGAGTGCGCGGCGGCATTTTATCCACACCGGGACGGATTCCTTGACCGGATTTCCACCATCATAGAAAATATCCGGGAAAAAGTATGGATAAAACCGGGCTTCGGTCTCTGCGATGGGGATATCCGCGATCATTCTGGTAGTAACACCGTCCCCCGCCGCTCCAACTACGCCGTCCAGGCCAATCCCCGGAAAATACTTTCCGTAAGGCTCCGTACCTGCCCAGTGATCCCCCAGAAACATAATTGCTTTTTTTCCATGGTTATGTACCAGCTCTACGCACCGTCGGGCATATTCTGCAACAAACTGCTGGTTAAAATCCATCCAACCAAGGTACTTCTGGCTTGGATTCTTAAACAAGGTATTGTACCTCCCTGCATCCGTAAAATCCTCTGCCGTAAGGTGATAGCCATAGCTCTTCTCAAAATCCTCCATCGCCTTCGGGCTGACACAGCCCAGATAACCGAACCAGTTTACCTGCTTTTCCTTCCCAAACCGGTTATAAATCAGGTCAAAATTGTAGAAAAACGTAGTGAACCGAACGACATCCGTATGTGGATGCCCCTCCAGCCACTCCTGCAAAACCTTCAGGATATGCTCCTGTACTTCAGGGTAACGGATATCCAGCGGAATCCGGTGCTCTTCCTTCCAATCGTTCGTGATATGGTTATACATGGAAACCGGCTCCCATAATTGATAAGCCAAAAAGCTTACGGTATAACCGTGGAACGGTGCTGCAGATGTAATCCTTACTTTTCCTTTTTTATAATCCCAGCTATTTCTCTCCAAGGTCTGGTGTGCGGTACGGTCAATGACCTGCCAGTAACGGTAGATGTCTGCCTCCTGGTTCGGTTCAAACTGATCCCTGAAGAAGCTTTCCATGATGTCAATCTCCAGCTCCTGTCCTGTCGCAATCTGTTCCTCCGTCATCAGATAAATCTGCTGCCGGTACTGTGGATGGGCTTTTGCCCATTCATTATCCTCCCGGATTAAACACAGGGTAGAATATACCTGTAGATCCATGTCAAGAATCTCCTGTGACAGCTTTGTTCCGTCGCT
>JARKQP010000590.1 GCA_029974875.1 Mobilitalea sp. | reverse complement strand
GGAAGGAATAAATAGCATGGTTCAATCCGCAAAGAGCAGTGCAAGAGGCTTCAGAACAACAAAAAATATCATACTAATTATATATCTTAGACTTGGAAAATTGCAGTTCAATCTACCCACTTGATATAGCGAGGAACCGATTACTTCCTCATTAAGTCTTTAATCTTGTAATCATTAACAGTTATAATCTAATTACAAACCATGTAGTCCCTGTCATGTCTCCCTCCACCCCAGATTCCACCCAGCCAGAATTAAAGGCATCCACCTTCGATGTCATTCAGCGGCGCAAAAGAATCACCTTCTTCAAGTTGGGCAAGCTGTGGGTGTTTAAGTACTTCTTCGACAACAGGGAGACATTCAAGGCCCTGGCAGAGAACTACAATGGGGGCAAATTCAGATTCGAGTTCAAGACCTTCGGAGAAAGGAACAAAGCCCTCAAGATCTTAGATCGCGCAAGCTTTGACTATGAACTGGTGGAGGACCTAAGGCCCTTCGTGGTCAAGCTATCCAAGTACAGCAAATATGCACCGCTGCTTAAGAACTCCATAACCCATATGGAGACACCTGATTGGAGGATATTCCTCATGAAGGACTTGGCGGCTGTGGAGGAGGCCACGAGGATGGGTGCGGAAATGTACCAGGGAGATTATGAGGGGTTGGAGTTCAATCAACAAAAAAAAGTTTTAAGGTGAATTACACTAATTAATTGGCTGGCCGGGTGTTAATTTATCATACCGGATTGTACAAATAAGAGCCCAGCCATGTGCATTTTCAGGGGGGACCTCTACTTTAGCTGCAATTATATTTTTGCCTGGTTTCAGATAGGATGTCTGTAGGATTATATATGCCTTCGCACATGATTTTCGGAATAGGATTACCATTTACAAATAAATATAAGATACCTCCGCCGCTATGCGTTGTTGTAAACAATTTTCCGTTAAGAATTCCGGTACCATCAATTTCGAAGACATTTCTAAAATACACAATTTCTTGTTTAACTGGGCCAGGATACCAAATCATTGTGGCTGGATCTATGGAAGCCCAATCCGCATCTATTGCAGGTGTCCACCATGTGTCATCGTAATTTTCAGAGTTCCAACCTTCATTTTCAAAGTCCAGGCTCTTCCAAGATGGATCTGTAACTATCGATAATGTATCCACTTCTGCTATTGCAGCGTGAGAAAAGGCCATTAATATGAAACCTATTCATGCATCTTCGGTTAAGGAGATGATGATAAATATGAGAAGTTTATAGTTACAAAGTGGGTATTTAGCTAAATTTATCATAACTCCAATTCGGCAGCGGTGATCTCAGGACATGATAGATCCTGCAGATCTAAAGCCTATAATTTTGGCAGGAGAGATGCGATTCTGCTCTTAACCGAAGACGCATACCCTCTGTGCTCTCTATGTATTAAGCCAGCAAGGCCATGGAGCTGGAGACGGCCAGGAGATCCTGGCAGAGGTCATCGGTGCCCGGCCTGGCCAGCAAGAAAAGCCCATAAGCAAGAAGTCCAAGCGGATGAGTTGAAGGCAAAAGGTGAAGCATTAAAGGGAGTTGCCAGCCATGATGATCTCACCGTATGGATGATGGAGAAGTCAAGACTACAAAGAAGGGCAGCAAGACATATGGCTACTGGATGGCCTCATGGAGAAAGGGCAATAGCGTG
>JARKQP010000589.1 GCA_029974875.1 Mobilitalea sp. | reverse complement strand
GTTACTCCCTCCAGCTTTTTCACGGCATTTTCAATTTTAGCCGCACAGTTTGCACAATCCAGATCCTGTAATTTAATTATTTTTTTCATATTGAATCCCCTTTCAGAATATATTTAATATAACGAGTACAATTAAACTATTTATCAATCAAGCAATTGTTTAATTGTATGCCATTAGTATATGCTTCATAATATCATTTGTCAACTGCTTTTTTATTTATTGGGCATGATTTCTTAGCATTGGATAGCTTCTATTATTGAGATATTTTTTCATTATCAAAGTATTTTTTTCATTGACACAAATTCATGTAATCAATATAATTACAGTTGAAAGGTAATTCAACTATTCAATTATTGGAGGTTATACTATGTGCGCTTATGCTGCAGACATTGACAGATGTGACTGTAATACGATTCATGAAGCTGTAGTAAATGAGGTTAGGGAACATATGCCGGATGAAGACAATTTGATTGACCTGGCAGATTTATTTAAGGTATTTGGAGATTCTACACGGGTGAAAATCCTTAGTGCTTTATTCCATACGGAAATGTGCGTCTGCGATATTGCCGTTCTTTTAGGAATGACCAAATCCTCCATCTCCCACCAGCTAAGAATCCTCAAGCAGTCCAAGCTGGTTAATTACCGCAGGGATGGCAAGGTAGTTTACTACTCTTTAGCGGATGATCACGTGAAAACCATCTTTGACCAGGCAATGCTACATGTATGTGAGAAATAATAAAGAGGAGATATGTATTATGGCTATGACAAAACAATTTACCCTGGAGGGACTTTGCTGCGGTAACTGTGCCGCCAAAATCGAGCAGGATGTAAAAAAGCTTAACGGCGTCACAAGTGCTTCCCTGGATTTTGTGTCAAAAACCCTCTCTATGGAGATTACCGACAACACAACAGCCAACAGCCTGATTGCACAGGCTGATTCAATCATAAAGAGGCATGACCCTGCGGTAGTTATGCTTGAAAAGGAAGCCACCCAGCCCGGACAAAAAACCCTGTATCTGCTAGGGCTTTGCTGCGCTGACTGTGCACAAAGGATTGAAGCACAGGTACGCCATATCGAAGGAGTTAAGGCAGCTTCCCTTGATTTTGTCTCCCAACGGCTCACCGTTGAGGCAGTCAACAAATCAGCTCTTCCGTCCATTATCCGGCAGGCCTCACAGATTGCCCTGGACATTGAACCAGGCATCCAGATCTCCTACACAGATAAGAAGCCGGAGAAAAGCGGATCTACAGCCGTCAAACAATGGGCTTTGCGCCTCATTCTGACTGCAGGTGCCCTTTTATTCGCTGTAGGTCTTTTCTTTGATTTTTCTCCTTCCGCTGAATTAATTATATTCCTGCTAAGCTATCTGCTAATTGGTGGGGAGGTAGTCCACCGGGCATTAAAAAACATTTCCAAGGGTCAGGTTTTCGACGAAAACTTTCTTATGAGCGTGGCTACCATCGGTGCTTTTGCCATCGGCAACTACCCGGAGGGTGTTGCAGTAATGCTGTTTTACCAGGTGGGCGAAGCCTTCCAGCGTCTGGCAGTCAACCGCTCCCGCAAATCCATCTCCGCCCTGATGGACATACGGCCTGATTTTGCCAACCTAAAGATAAGCGGTGAAATCCGCAGGGTAACACCGGAAGAAGTGGGCATCGGCGATTACATCCTAGTAAAGCCCGGTGAAAAGATCCCCTTAGACGGGCGGATCCTGGAAGGCACCTCCGCACTGGATACCTCCGCGCTGACGGGAGAGTCCCTTCCCAGGGATGTGGAGCCCGGTGACGAGGTATTGTCCGGTTCCATTAATAAAAACGGTGTATTAACCATTGAGGTCTCAAAGGAATTCGAGGAATCCACCATTTCCAAGATCCTTGACCTGGTGCAGAATGCCAGCAGCAAGAAGGCTCCTACGGAGAATTTTATTACCAAATTCGCAAAATATTATACTCCCTTCGTCACCTTTGCCGCCTTGGCACTTGCAGTGATCCCTCCCCTTATCCTTCCGGGAGCCCAGTTTACTGACTGGCTCTACAGGGCGCTGGCCTTTCTTGTAATATCCTGCCCCTGTGCTCTGGTGATCTCCATTCCACTAAGCTTCTTCGGCGGTATCGGAGGCGCATCAAAGAACGGTATTTTAGTAAAGGGCAGCAACTACCTGGAGGCCCTCAACAATGTGGACACCATCGTCTTTGATAAAACCGGCACCTTAACTAAGGGTATCTTCAAGGTGACAAAGGCTGTGGCTGCCAACGGCTGGACAGAGGAGGAGCTGCTCTTCTATGCTGCCCATGCGGAAAGCTTCTCTAACCATCCCATCGCCCTATCCATACAGAAGGCATACCGGCAACCCATTAGCCCGGACCGGATTATGGAGCAGGAAGAGGTTGCCGGACAGGGAATCCGTGCTAAGATCGATGGCAAGGCTGTCCTTGCCGGCAATGGAAAGCTGATGGATGCAGAGCATATCCCATGGCAGCAGGCAAATGAGCTTGGAAGCGTGGTGCACCTGGCAGTGGAAGGCATTTATGCAGGCTACATAGTAATTTCTGATGAAATCAAGCCTGACAGCAAGAAAGCCCTCCAGGAGCTGAAGGCTCTGGGGATCAATCATACTGCTATGCTGACCGGTGACACAAGGGTGGCTGGCGAAGCCATAGGACGTGAGATCGGTTTAGATGCGGTGTACTCCGAGCTGCTGCCCCACCAGAAGGTAGAACAGCTGGAGCAGCTGGATAAGAACCGGAATTCCAAAGGAAAGCTGGTATTTGTCGGGGATGGCATCAACGATGCCCCCGTACTGGCCCGGGCAGACATCGGCATTGCTATGGGGGCATTGGGCTCCGACGCTGCCATTGAAGCTGCCGATGTTGTCCTGATGACGGATGAACCCTCCAAGATTGTATCCGCCATCAAGGTTGCCCGGAAAACCAGGGCAATCGTATGGCAGAACATCCTATTTGCCATGGGTGTGAAGCTTGTGTTCCTTTCCCTTGCGACCTTTGGTATTGCTACCATGTGGGAGGCGGTTTTTGGTGATGTAGGCGTAACCATCATTGCCATCTTAAATGCCATGCGTGCTATGAAGGTGGTTCGATAGATAATACAATTCCAATTATACGGATGTAAGAAACCTGCCATAGATTGCAGAAATCATCTTTTGATATCTGTAATATTCGGCAGGTTCTTTCTATTTTCATCCGCCTATTAGATACTTAAATCAAAAGGGTTATCCTCTTCTTTTTAAGAAAAGCATAACCCCTTGGGGCAAACTTTGCACGGCGCAAATACAGCGCCTTTTATGAGAAGTTAAAAAAGCAACTTCTCATAACTTATATTCCTGATATAATTTTTCACGAAGCTCAGGATCCTTGATGCTTTGCTGTAGTTCTTCCATGCGATTGTCCTGCAATAGCCGCTCCGTCAAAGCTGCAAATCTTAATTCCCCTTCCTGTATACCTTCCTGTATCCCCTTCTGTATACCTTCTTTTCTTCCTTCCTCTCTTCCTCTGTCCTCACCTTCCCTGAAGCCCTGCTCCCATTGATAATTCATAGAGCTTATCATATTTCTACGGGCATCCTCCAACGCTTCATAGTAGCGCATCTCCTTCTCGCTGGCTGCCGCTCTTTTGCTTCTTTCTTCTGCCGTTGCAATCGCTTTATCCATCTTCACCAACACCTTTAATTCATATTCCTCAAGGTTACGGTCAAAATATTTCATCCAACGGTGCAGGGGGTTCTTCCTGTCATATATCTCGCTTTTGTAAAACTTCTTAAGCTCCAGGAAATGGATCTCCTGGTCATCGGACAGAACCTTCTCTGGATGCTGGTCCACCCGGAAATGGCTGCTGATATGGAACTCCGGGTAATCAAAGTAGTTGAAGCTCAATATATTGATTGAAATCACCTTCCTCAGCTCCTTGTAATCGTCCCCAAGTCCGATTCCTGAGATGAACAGCCTCCCGTTATAGTACTGGCTCCTCTTCACGATATTATCTTCATTCAGCAACTGGACCTCGATGTTAACCTTTGTGCCACCCGGCAGCTTTGCCCTGATGTCCAGCCTGGAGAACTTCCCTTCCGGGGTTTCCTGGGGAAGCTCCAGGTTTTCAATAATCTCTACGTCCGTGAGCTCTTCTTCCAACACCGCATTCAGGAAGGAGACCAGGCATATCTTGCATTCCTCCGTCCCCATATACTGCTTAAAAAGGTAATCATTTAAGGGATTCAGACGTCCCCCTTGCTTCTTGGCAATATAGTCTCCGCGTGTTTCTTTCACTAATAATTGCATCGTTTCCTCCTCTGTGCCTCATCAGCAAACCGGGGGATACTGTGATTCCATGCCATGCGGAGCCTTTTTCTACTAAAATTATAGCAGATACTCATAGCAGGCGCAATATCCTTCCAAAGACTCTTGGCAGACCTCCAGCCTCTGATGGGTTCTTTCCTTAATGATGATAATGCTTGTGGTGATCCATAGGCAGAAATGCCTGAGGCTTTAAAATGCAGCCTGGGAATTGAAATAAATCAGATGATGTTATTATAACAGAAGTCTACAGTAAGATCCAGAAGTTTCCATTTGTTAAAAACACGAAAAATATTAGCATTTATGGTAGAAATGCATAATAGAATTGAGGACACCCATCTAAATAGGCATCCTCGACTCGGAATTTCAGTTTATGTTATTTAAGCAATCTACACTCATACCTGATGCTCAATGCACCCTAACATTCATGCCCTGTTCCTCAATTTACAGACAACGGTGCGGGTAATATCAAAGATTGCAAAGGACAGAAGGATTCCAACTGTCACATCGGAAGCAAAATGCGCCCCCATGACGATACGGCTTGAACCGACAATGACTGCCCATGTATATGTGATCCCCTTCAAAAGCTTTTCCTTCCCTTCCAGCGCCGGCACAAAGGACGGAAGCAAAGTTAAAAGGATGATCGCCGCGGAATTCATGGAATGTCCGGAGGGGAAGGATGCATACACATTGTCAAAGCCTCCTCTGTTTACAATGACATACCAGCGGGTAAACTGCAGAACCGGGTCTGTCATTTCACGCAACCGCATTCTTCCCCATACGGTTTTAAGGCTGTTCATAATAATGATTACCAAAATGAAATATACAACCGCAATGATACCATAGGTCACAGCATGACGCGCATATTTCTCCGGCACCTTCATGGCAAGGAAAATTGCTCCTGCCAGAAGTACTGCCGCAATCAGAAATGCCACAAATCCCGGCACCTCTCCCAAATTATCCTTCAGATAATTTACAGTCATGAAGCCTCCCATAAACAGGAACAGCACTACCACCACTCCCGACAACAGCCCGGTCAGGAGGTTAAGAACGATATTTTTCCTGCTCCGAAACCGAAAGAGCAAAACGCTTCCAAGCAGCGACAGGAATACAAAGGGCAGCTCTCCGACCACCTCAAAAATACGGCCATATAGATTTTTTGTAAAAAGGACAGTACTGATTTGTAGATCCGTAAAGGTAAAAATCAGCAGCAGCAAAAGCCCAGTTGAAAAGACAATAATTCTCTCTTTTTTCTCCATAATACTCCTTTCCATTTTACGTTATCAGTGTTGGATATCCTGCATCATTGCCGCAAGATTGAAGGGTGGAAGAACTTCCTCCAAGGTCTTCAGCAGCTCGTCGTCAAAATTATGGCGTACCTCGCATTTCCGGTCGTAGATCATTGTCGGCTCATCCTCCGGTGTTACCGGAGGCCACTGTGGCAAGCCGTCATGATTCGGATCTCCGGTTCTTGCAAATTGCATCGCCGCCTCAAAAACCTGTTTCTCCAGCTCATCGGAAACACCCGGTATATTGCTGATTTCCACCCGGTGGGTATTGTGGAAAATAAATGGGATATCGGAACAGTGCCATGCTACTTTTCCATTCTGGTATGGAAATTCCAGCGTAAATTCATAAAGATATGCCTGCGCTTTATTCTCTTTTGCATGAAGCCTTGCAAGCTCTTTGGAGGGCAGCCTGAAAATACGGTCTACTGTCAGCACATCCACCGGATGCTTTTCCGGATATGCCTTCGTAAACAGCCCACGCACCTTTTCGGTGTGCTCCCCAAACTTCTCTTTTATGATTCCCTCTGTCTGTGCCTCCGTCAATTCCCGCTTATTATAGGAAGCTGGCGCAAAGGCAAACTCTCCAAATACAGAGCCAACCAAAAGAGGAATCCCAGCTGCATGGTCCCTAAATCCGGTAATCAGCGGCTCTCCCTTATAGTAATCATTCACAATGGGCATTCCGCCTATGTAAACACCTTTCTGTGCAACTGACATAAATACCTTATTATAAGCCTGTGCCAGCTCGTAATATGGAAGTGTCTCCAGCCTCTCTATCCCACTTTCCGGTATGGAAAGCTCCTTCAGCATCGCCGACACGATTTCTCTTCCGTCCCCTGGCAGCATTGGCAGCAGTTTTCCATCCGACACACCACTCATCACAATCCCCTTATGGAACAGGCCGTCTGCCTCCGGAATCTGCATCAGTCCCGTGACCTTCATTCCTCCGCCTGATTGTCCAAATAGTGTTACATTATCCGGGTCACCGCCAAATTCTGCGATATTCTCCTGAATCCATTTCAGCGCTGCAACCAAATCCGCAAGGCCTGCATTGCCGGAATTTTCGTATTTCTCCCCAAAGGGAGAAAGGTCTAAAAAGCCTAAGATATTCAATCTGTGGTTTACGGTTACTACCACGACATCGCCGTTGTCACACATGGAAAATCCGTCATAGGCTTCCTGCTCAATGGAAGAGCCTGCCGTATATCCGCCACCATGCAGCCACACCATAACCGGCTTTTTCCCACCCTTTTCAAGGGTATTGGTCCAAATGTTCAGATTCTGGCAGTGTTCATTCTGGGGCCAGTAACGGTGGGGAACCAAAAGCTCTGCGGATGGGGTATCCTGGGTCAGAAGCGGGCACACAAATCCGTAAGAAGCCGTTTCCTTGACTCCCTCCCACGTATCCACCGGCTCCGGCATCTGGAAACGCTTTGCCTTTGCATAGGCAATCCCCTTGAAGATATAAACTCCATCGTACTCATAGCCCTTTATTTTTCCTGACTTTGTCTGTATCACAGGCACTTCATCATAACGAAATATTTTTGCCATGTCTTTCTTCCTCCTTCTACTATTTAGTCAAATGCTCCATCATAAAGGCTCCAATCTCCTGCAATGCATCCTCAGCCTGGGGTGTGACTCCTACCTGATCGGCAAAGCCGTGGGAAATTCCACGGTATCGGATATAGGTTATTTCCGTTCCCACTTTCTTTAATTTTTCTGCGAACAAATCATTTTCCACCCGTAGAAAGTCATACTCACCCATCAACAGCAGTGTCGGCGGAAGTCCTCCCAGGTTGCCAAGGGACGGGCTGATATAAGGAATCGCATCATCCTTTACCCCAAGATACTCGCCCAAAGTCGGCTTACTTAAGGAACCATTCATCATTTGAAGCATACCCTTCAGCACACCGGCATGTTTTTCGGAAATCTCATAGACCTCCATGCCTTTTTTCATGTTTTCCTCCATATGGGCCGCGTCCACGGTGGGATAGAGAAGGGCTTGTGCTTTTACCATATGTGCTTTTTCGTCCCTGTCCCTCATAGCACAGACCAGGGCGAGATTTCCACCGGCGCTGTCTCCGCTGATGCATATTTTCTCATGGTCGCCACCAAATTCCTCAGCATGGGAATAGATCCACTGCAAAACCGCATAACAGTCATCCAATCCACAAGGATAAGGATTTTCAGGTGCCAGTCTGTACTCCGGCTGCACCGCAACACATCCGGTATTCTCTACCACCAGCTTGCACATTTCATCCACAACATCCATGCTGCCCGTCACAAAGCCGCCCCCATGAATATAGTAGAACACCGGCACCGGCACATCCGGCTTCTGTCTTGGCGTGTAGATGCGGATTGATACTTCTGCTTCTCCATAGCGTACAGTCTCTTCCTTCACATCCACCGTACCGACAATCGGAATACTTTTGACTCCGCCCATCATGCTGCGCATCTGCTTCGCTCCCTTTTCCACACTGCTTCCGGAATTTGCACCTGCTTTCATCGCCAGCTTGACAATTGCGCCCTTCACACCTTTCATCATGGGTGCCATGCTGTCATAAAAACGCGGATCCATCAAGCCCGGCTCATCCGTCTCGGGAATCGGTTTTATCAAAATATCCAGAACCCCTTCCTTCATCCAATATTGCCTTTTTTGGATTGCTTCCAAAGTTTCTTTCGTATATCTTCTCTCTTCCATTCGCTTTTATGCCTCCCTGTGCAATAGATCCTTATTTGCTTTCTTCCGTATAAGCTCCTTCCATTGCCTTATTACCGATATTCAACAGAATATACTTTATTTACCTTCTTCCCGTTTTTTCAAATCTTCCATTACCTGCGGATAAATCTTATCCAGCTTGTAGAATCCGTAAATGATGGGAATCAGGATCATAAAGGGAATCGGTACAATCAGGTAAAGGGTCTTAAGTGCTGCAATAGCCTCCGGTGTCTGAACAGCTGCAAGTCCATTATAGCCTGCCGCCCCGATGATTGCCAGCGCTACTGCGCTTCCTATTCCGGCTCCTACCTTCGCTCCAAAGGTTGTGCTGGAATAAAGCATGCCCTCCACACGGGTTCCTGTTTTCCACTGCCCATATTCGATGGTATCTGCTATCATAGCAAACATGGTTGCTGTCAACGTAGCCGAGCCGATGCCCTTAACCACTGCACATACCATAAGCCAGCTGGCAGATGTCGGGGAAAGAAGCATCAGTACCTGTCCGGCAAGGCTGATAAGGCTTCCCACCAGGGCAACATTACGTTTTCCAAATTTTCGATTCAAGGGGGCTGTAAAAGGCATGATGATAAGTACCGGAACTATGCCCAGGGCTCCAAGAAACCCGGCAAAGTTTTCACTGCCAAGGATATATTTTGCGTAATAAGTCCCCACGCCCATGCTCATGGACATTCCAAGCACCATACTGACCCAGATGCCAACTAAAAGCAGCCAGTAATTATTTTTTATAATCAGTTTAAAGGAAGTAATAAATCCAACTTTCTCTCTCTTGTCGCCCTGAATCGCCACGCGTTCCTTTGTCTTCGCAAAGCAGAGAAGAAATAGCGCCGCTGCAGCCACACCGTAGATAATAGAAACAATTACCCAGCTCCTTTGGTTGCCGCTTCCTCCCATCGCATTGACAAAGGGGAGCGTAAAAGCGTTGATGAGCAAGGAGCCCACCTGTGCCATGAACATACGGAAAATATTGATGATCATACGCTGGTCCTGGTCACGGCTCATCAGGGCGGTCATTGCACCATAAGGGATGTTAATCATTGTATAAAGAAATGTGGTAACCAGGTTATAGGTGATGATAACGTAAATATATTTTCCCACATCGCCCAGATTCGGCACTAAAAATACCAGAACGGTAGAAATCCCAATCGGAACCCCCAACCACAAAAGCCAGGGTCTTGCCTTTCCATGCTTTGAACGGGTCTTATCCACCACATACCCCATGATGATGTCCGTAATTCCGTCCGCAAATCTGGAAAACAGCATAATAGAACCGATAATCGCTGCATTCAGTCCCAATGCATCCGTGTAAAAGAAAGTAACAAAGGTACTAGTCAGTACCAGGATAAGATTGCTGGCCAAATCCCCTCCGCCATATGCAATCTTTTCAAAAGTACTAATTTTTTCAGTATAGCTTTTTTGTGTTCCACCCATATTTTTTTCAGACATATTATATCCTCCTTCTTTATTAAGCCATCTATGCTTTGGCTATTATTGTCTGCTGCATTTATTATAAAAAATATCAGTTGTGTAAAATACATATATAATTTCATTTACTCATTTAATTTTTGTCTATTTTTATTCTTCTCCCGATCTCTTTATAACAGAGGACAAGAAATGGGTATAAATATGACAAGAAGGGACTGTTGCAAAACTAATTATCAGTTAGTTTTGCAACAGTCCCTTTCATACACAGGCTCTCCAGAGGAGAACTTTCCTAATATAAGATATCGAAGCACTTAATAAATTTATCGGGAAACAGGGGACAACCGATTATTTCA
>JARKQP010000532.1 GCA_029974875.1 Mobilitalea sp. | reverse complement strand
GGGCATGGCTTTTATCATCTCTCTTGTAACCTTTTGATATACAATTAAGAGTCCCTCTGCCGAAACCTCATTCACCCTGCGGACCAGCTCCCCGGCTGTACCCTGTTCCATATTGAGGATGGACAGCTTCTCTGAAATCCCCCATTCCTTCAGGAGACCAGTTTCATAACCCAGATCCAATCCGGTTTTATAATAAATCACCTGCTTCATTTAATAGACCTCGTGCCTGAAACAGGCTACAAAATGCCCGGGTGATACCTCCTGCAGCTGCGGAACCGCATCACCGCAGACAGGCTCAGCATAGGGACACCGGTTATGGAATACACAGCCGCTTGGTGGATTCAGCGGTGAAGGAATATCTCCTTCCAGCAGAAGCTGCTCCTTTTTCATATGTGGGTTAACCTCCGGCACCGCAGATAATAAGACCTGTGTGTAGGGATGTAACGGATTATCATACAGCTCCTGTGTCGATGCCAGTTCTACCAAATGTCCAAGGTACATTACCCCTACCCTGTCCGATATATATCTGACGACACTCATGTTATGGGAGATAAATAAGTAGGTTACGTCCATCTCTTTTTTCATTTCGGTCAATAAATTTAAAACCTGGGACTGAATTGATACATCCAGTGCCGACACCGGTTCATCGCAAACAATCAGCTTTGGGTTTAATATCAGTGCCCGTGCTATCCCGATACGCTGCTTCTGCCCGCCGGAAAATTCATGGGGATAACGGTAATATTGGTCTTCACGGATCCCAACCTTCCTTAGCATATCCATCGCTTTGTTCATGCGGTCAATTTTCGATCTGGCGAGTTTATGGATTAACAGGGTTTCTTCAATGATGGAGCCTATTGTCATACGGGGATTCAAAGAGGAATAAGGATCCTGGAATATCATCTGCAATTCCTTCGTAAGGGCACGTCTTTCCTTATCCTTTACCTTACTGATATTCTTTCCTTCATACCGTACCTCGCCCGAGGTGACCGGCAATAACCCAATTGCACATCTGCCCGTAGTGCTTTTTCCGCATCCGGATTCACCCACAAGACTGAGTGTTTCACCCTTCAACACATGAAAGGTCACATCATCAACCGCTTTGACTGCCTTGGGATTCACGCGTATATTACTCTGTACGGGAAAATATTTTTTCATATTTTTAATTTCTAAAATTTTTTCTGCAGCCATAGGATCACACTCCTTCTTCCTTACAGCTTTGAGGACAGGCATAAAAGCAACGCACCTTTTGTGTAGCATTTACAGAAAGAAGCGCCGGATCTTCCTTCGCACATTTTTCTGCCGCGTGCGGGCACCTGCTGTAAAAACGGCACCCCTTTTGCACCTCACTCAGGGGCGGAACGGTTCCCTTAATCATATAGAATTCTTCTCCCTGCTTTGTCTCCAGCGTGGGTATTGATTTAATCAGCCCCATAGTATAAGGATGCAGGGGATGGTCAAAGATATCATAAACCGTACCCTCCTCCACAATATGTCCTAAATACATAATGATAATCCTTTGGCAGGTCTGCGCCACCACACCCAAATCATGGGTGATCAGCATGATCCCCATGCCTAAATTTTTATTCAGGTCAATGATGAGCTTCATAATCTGGGCCTGGATTGTTACATCTAATGCTGTTGTAGGCTCATCCGCAATAAGAAATTGGGGTTCACAGGCAAGGGACATTGCAATCATGGCACGTTGGCGCATACCGCCGGATAACTCATG
>JARKQP010000470.1 GCA_029974875.1 Mobilitalea sp. | reverse complement strand
GGGGAGCCGATATAATCCTGTATATAAAGCTGTATATCGCTTCTGATTCCCAGGACAACCTTACAATGCCGGAGCAGGGCAAGATGTCTGCCATCGGCTTCCTGTTGATGCTTCTTTAGCTTATGGATCAGGCGTATACGGCTTATCAGCATAAATAGGGCAAGGGCAACCGCTCCTGACAGCCATAGCAACGGAATTGCCACATCAAAGATAAGGGACTTCAGGAACACTGTCTGGGTCTGCCCCTCCAGACCCGCAAATTCCGCCTGCTGCCCAGGCGTGGGCTGCTCTATAGTTATAGCATCATGCTGCCTTTTTCTAACCTGGTCATATTCCTCACGGTAGGATATTTCCTGTATTCCGGCTACAGGATCAAGGGGTGCGGCTTCTGTCTGCAGCCGATAGGGAATGGCAAGGGCAACCAGTACCACAAGCCACATGGCATACTTCCAGGTGGGAGAGATCCTGCTGTCGGCAAACCAGCGGAGCAGCAAAATTACCGCCCCAATACACAGCGCAGCAATGGACATGAACAGCAGCTTGTAAAAAACCGGTGCAATGGCAAAGGCTAGGATATTCAGCTCATTTATAATTGTGTCCATAGGCTATTCCTCCTCAATGATATCCAGCAGTCTCTGCAAATCCTCCCGGCTGATCTTTTCTTCCTTCACGAAGTTCAGAAGCATTTTCTCAGAGGAGCCGTCAAATACCTTTTGGATAAAGCTTTTGCGGGTTACGCTTGTATATTCCTCCCGTGTAATAATGGGCGAATACCGATAGGTACGTGAATTAACCTCCGTCGCTTTTACCGCACCCTTTGCTACAAGTCTTTGTAATAAAGTTTTCAATGTACTTTTATTTCCGTTCATGCCTGCAAATATCTCCGGGGAGGTAAGCTCTCCTTTATCCCACAGGACCTTCATAATCGGCAGCTCCGCATCGGCAATCTGTATTTGCTTTTTCATTCCAAACCTCCATAGGTTTTTGGAGGTTTTACCCTCCATGATTTTTTGGAAGGCTTTACCCTCCATGATTTTTGAAGGCCTTGCCCTCCATGGTTTTTGAAGGCCTTGCCCTCCATGGTTTTTGAAGGCCTTGCCCTCCATGGTTTTTGAAGGCCTTGCCCTC
>JARKQP010000518.1 GCA_029974875.1 Mobilitalea sp. | reverse complement strand
CCCAGGCTGTCCACCTCAGTAAATTCCAGCTGTGGCTGGTGCTCCATAATCCTGAACTGGCAGATCCGGTCATTAATGTTAATCTCCGTATCCCTCATTGCCAGCGCCGGGAAAAACCATTGGTCCCCATCGCCACAGTAGGTCTCATCAATGATGCCCATGGAATTTGTCTGGAGTATCCCGAAATTCTTAAAGGTGCTGCTCCTGGGCACCACATGGGCTTCATATCCGGCGGGTAATTCCATGGCGATCCCCAGAGGGATCAATTTAAATTCACCGGCCTTCATTACTACCCTTTCTGCCGCCCGAAGGTCAATCCAGTCTGATTTGCCCCCAATGAATTGCAATTTTTCAATTTGGTTACTGATATATTTTATTCTGATATTTTTCATATTGCTCCTTATACCTGCTTTCTAGTGTGTTGTTAGTCCATACACCGGTGTTGCCTTTTACTTAATATTCAATGCCTGGTCAATTTCCAGCATATCCAGCAATTCCTTTGCTGCCTTGGAAATCGGATTATTACTGCTTATAATAATGCAGAAGCTTCTCTTTGGAATTTTATCCTCAAATTGCAGTTCAAACAGGCCTCCATCGGCGATTGCATCCCGGGCAAATTCCTCCACGACGCATCCGACACCCAGGTTACGGCTTACAAATTTAACGATAATATCGCTCATGGCAAGCTCAAACTCAGGCTTTAGGACCACCTGGTTTCCCTCCAAAAATGTATCAATGTACCTCCGGGAGCTTGTATTCTTCTCCAGACAAACAATCGGAAGCTCCTCCAATTCCCTGTATTGCAGCAGCCTTCCCCTCAGGTGGCCAAACCGGCTTCCTGCCACAAAGATATCCTGGATTTCCTTTACCGGTATGGATGTAATATCCGGCTTTGCATCAAGGGGTTCGCTCACGACGCCAAAATCTATCTTCCCGCTATAAAGATAATCCAAGGTATCTGGAGTTGGCGCATTGGTTACAATGATTTTAATTTTGGGAAATTTCTCATGAAATCGCTCCAGATAGGGCAGCAGATAAAACTGAAGCGTCATATCGCTGGCTCCGATCCGTATCTCACCATTTTCAAGGTCGAGCATCTTTTGGAATTTCTCTTCCCCCATCATGAGATACTCATAGCCTCTCCTAACATAGCTGTAAAGCACTTCTCCCTCGGGGGTCAATTTTACTCCCTTGGGAATACGTATAAATAATTTGCTTCCCAGGTTGGTTTCCAGCAATTTTATGGCCTGACTGACCGCCGGCTGTGAAATACAAAGCTCTTCCCCTGCCTGGGTAAAGCTTCCGGCCTTAGCGACAAAATAAAATATTTTATAATATTCTAAATCGATATTCATATAACTTCCCCTTATGGAAAGGACTATTTTGAGACATTTTCATTATAGCTTATCCCGGGAAGAATATCAATAAATTAAAAATTATATAAAAGGGGCTGTTATACTAATCGATATATCGCGATTGATATAACAGCCCTCCATTCTAAATCAGATATCACATAATCAAGATAAAAGCTCTTCCTTCAGGCTATTATAAAGCTTGGGACATCCATCAATATCACACTTTAATATCTGCTTTTAAGCCCAACACATCCTTATTCTCATCTAAGATAGGCGCGATTACATCCCGGAGGAATTCCTCCGTCTGTTCCTTGGCACGGCCGGTGTATTTGGAAGGCTCCATGGATTTCTTCAGCTCCTCCAGGGTCATGTTGAAGGCCGGGTCTGCCGCAATCAGCTCAAGCAGGTTATTCTCCAGGCCTCTTTCCTTCACATTCCTGCCTGCTTCCATGGAAAGGGTGCGGATCTTCTCATGTAATTCCTGCCTGTCGCCGCCAGCCTTTACCGCATCCATCATGATATTCTCCGTTGCCATAAAGGGCAGCTCCTGCATCAGGCGTCTTTCGATAACCTTGGGATATACTACAAGGCCTTGGGCCACATTCATATACAGATCCAGGATACCGTCAACAGCAAGAAAAGCCTCCGGTATGCTGATACGTTTATTTGCCGAATCATCCAGGGTTCTTTCAAACCACTGTGTCGAGGTGGTAACCGCCGGATTCAGCGCATCAATCATTACATAATTGGCTAAGGAGGCAATCCTTTCGCTTCTCATGGGATTTCTCTTATATGCCATAGCGGAGGAACCGATCTGGTTCTTCTCAAAGGGCTCCTCAATTTCTTTTAAATGCTGCAGCAGACGGATATCATTGGAGAATTTGTGGGCGCTTGCCGCAATGCCGGAAAGCACATTCAGCACCTTTAAATCAATTTTCCTGGAATAGGTCTGGCCGGAAACCGGATAGCAGCCGGTAAAGCCCATCTTTTCCGCGATCCTTTGGTCAAGCTTTTTAATCCTTTCATGATCCCCGTCAAATAATTCAAGGAAGCTGGCCTGTGTTCCTGTGGTACCCTTGGAACCCAGCAGCTGCATATTATCAATCAAATAATTCAGGTCATCATAATCCAGCTTTAATTCCATGAGCCACAGAGCCGCCCTTTTACCAACGGTGGTCGGCTGTGCCGGTTGGAAATGGGTGAAGGCAAGCGTCGGAAGCGCACGGTATTCCATGGCAAACTTTGAGAGCTCCGCCATGGCATTGATAAGCTTCTTCTTCACCAGCTTTAATGCCTCGGTCATAACGATAAGATCCGTGTTGTCCCCAACATAGCAGGAGGTAGCACCCAGATGGATGATCCCCTTAGCTCCCGGACATTGCTCCCCGTAGGCATAAACATGGGCCATAACGTCGTGGCGCACCAGGGCTTCCCTTTCCTTTGCCACCTCATAGTTGATGTCGTCCTGAAATGCCTTTAGTTCCTCTATCTGCTCCTGCGTAATATTTAAACCAAGCTCCCTCTCCGTCTCTGCAAGGGCAACCCATAGCTTCCTCCAGGTCCTGAATTTCATATCCGGGGAAAAAATATATTGCATTTCCTTACTTGCATAACGCTCGGACAATGGGCTCATATATTTATCATTGCTCATCCTGAATACCTCTTTCCTCTACTTTTTTATCTGTTATAACTCATATTCCCCACGGATATCCTCCTTTGGCGGCTCAATTGGATATTTACCCGTAAAGCAGGCATCACAATATCCCTTATCTCCTCCAATCATATCACTTAAACGTTCCACCTCAAGATAGGCCAGGGAATCGGCATCCAGCTTTTCCTTGATTTCTTCAACAGTATGGTTATGGGCAATCAATTGGTCACCGTTCGGGACGTCCGTCCCAAAATAGCAGGGGTGCAAAAATGGCGGGGAGCTGATCCTTACATGGACCTCCGTAGCCCCTGCTTTCTTTAGCATCTTAACGATCTTCGCACTGGTTGTCCCCCTGACAATGGAATCATCAATCATAACTACACGTTTTCCTGCCACCACCTCCGGAAGAACATTTAATTTGATACGGACACTGGAGGCACGCATGGATTGCTTGGGCTTAATGAAGGTCCTGCCCACATAGCTGTTTTTCACAAAGGCCATCCCAAAGGGGATCTGGGATTCCAAGGCATATCCCATGGCTGCAGCATTGCCGGAATCCGGAACGCCGACTACAACATCCGCATCAACCGGATTGCTTTGTGCCAGGATCCTTCCAGCCATAATTCTCGAGTTATATACACTGACACCGTCAAAGCGGGTATCCGGCCTTGCAAAGTAAATATATTCAAAAATGCATTTTGCCGTCTCAAGTCCACAGAGGGAGGTATCGGAATGGATGCCTTCATGGTTAATCATTACCACCTCTCCCGGCAGTACATCCCGTACAAACTCAGCATCCGCCGCGCTAAGCGCCGCTGTTTCAGAGGCCAGGATATAAGCATTGCCCCTTTTTCCTATGACCAGAGGATGGAAACCCAGGGGATCCCTGGCTCCGATCAGCTTCCTGGGACTCATAATTACCAGGGAATATGCACCGCTCATTTTATTCATTGCCCTTGCCACGGCTTCTTCTACAGAAGTGCTGTTCAAACGCTCTCTCGCAATATGATATGCAATTACCTCGGAATCGATGGTCGTTTGGAAAATAGCTCCCGTATATTCCAGCTCACGGCGAAGCATCGGCGTATTAACCAGATTTCCATTGTGGGCGAGGGCGAGGGTACCCTTTACATAATTTAATACCAGTGGCTGAGTATTATTGATATTGCTTTCGCCTGCCGTCGAGTAACGGACATGTCCAACACCAATATTCCCGCCCAGGCCTTCCAGCTGCTCCGGGGTAAATACTTCACTCACCAGACCCATGCCCTTGCAGGACTTTACCTTACCCTTCGGGCCTTTTGTATCACTGACTGCAATACCACAGCTTTCCTGCCCCCTGTGCTGCAGCGCAAATAATCCGTAATATATTGTTGATACGACATCATTTCCATCCAGGTCGTATACTCCAAACACACCACATTCTTCATGTAATTCATCTGGATCATAGCTGTTATTTTCCATCAACATGAGTTTTTTATCCTCCTGAATTAAATCAAAACTATTATGGTCACCTCATTATACCATGGAAAAAGTACCATGGTATGGCACTGCGTGCCAGGATGCGCACTCCCACTGGTCGGCGCTGGTATAATGTCTGTCGGCATTATACCATGGAAACCAACCATGCATGGCGCTTTGTGCCAAGATGTACACTCCCTTTGGCCAGCGCTGCATTCCAACAGCAAGAGGCTGTCCCACTTCGAACAGCCTCAAAATCTTATTATATTCCTAACCTCTTAAATACTTCCTGGTAAGCGTCCTCCACCTTTCCCAGATCCCTGCGGAAACGGTCCTTATCCAGCTTATCATGGGTTGTAATGTCCCAAAGCCTGCAGGTATCCGGGGAAATCTCATCTGCGAGGATGATCTGTCCCTTATATCTGCCAAACTCAATTTTAAAATCAATTAATTCAATCCCTACGGATGCAAAATATTTGCACAGAACTTCATTTACCTTAAAGGCGAGCTCAGAGATACGGTCAATTTCTTCCTTTGTTGCCAGCTCTAAGGCAATTGCGTAATAATCATTAATAAAGGGATCGCCCAACGCGTCATCCTTATATGAAAACTCAAGGGTAGGAGCCTTAAAACGGATGCCCTCTTCCATGCCCATTTTTTTTGCGAAGCTGCCTGCCGAAACATTTCTAATGATTACTTCCAAGGGGACGATCTCTACCTTCTTCACTGCAGTTTCACGGTCACTTAATTCCTCAACCAGGTGGGTAGGAACCCCTTCCTTCTCAAGGAGGCGCATCATATGGTTGGACATCCTGTTATTAACAACGCCCTTCCCCAGAATAGTTCCCTTCTTTAATCCGTTAAACGCGGTTGCATCATCCTTATAGTCCACAATGTAAACGTCTTCCACGTCGGTCTTATAAACCTTCTTCGCTTTTCCCTCATAGAGCATGTCTAACTTTTTCATCGCAACTGCCACCTATCCTTTTCTATATTTTTAATATGTGATTAAGGAAAGCCTGCTACCCCGCTTTCATTAATTAAGAGAATCCGTCATTGTCTTTTATAGGAAGGTACTTTTACCTTCCATAGCTTATGTTATTATGAACCTCTCAAATCTGCAATAGTAATTTCATTGTTTCCGGCATGGAAGATGCAATTTTGTATAAATGCACAAAATAAGACAATGACCGCATCCCCTTTTACGACATATTTCAGGTTCCTTCGAAACCGCTGAAACCCTATATATTACTAGGGTTTATGCTATTTATTACTAGAAATTATAAGTGGATTTTTTGCCAATTTTTTAACGGAAAATTATTCATAATTGAAGTATTTTTTTTCTTGCCTGTCTGAACATCAGTTGTTACATTAATAACTTGCAGGTGATCCGGCGAACCACCTGCAAGTCTCTAATGGCTTAGTTTATAAAGTGTGTACTGATTAAGGGAAACGCCTTCCTTTTCGGCTTCCATGGCAAGACGGGCATGCAGGGATTTGGGAAGCCTTACAACAAACTTGCCACTGAACTTGTCGCTGTCTAATGGAACAGGAACGGTAAATCCATTTTCAAGTTTGGTTTCAATCCAGCCTTCCATAGCTTCCATAAGGCCGTCATAGGCTTCCTGAAAGGTTTCCCCGGTGCTTTGGCAGCCGTCAAGCTCCAGTACGGACGCATAAAAGTATGATCCACTTTCGTCCTGTATAGGTTTGATAATATAATTGTAGGGGAGTTTCATATATTCTTGAACGCTCATTGTGATAACCTCCTTATGATATCCGGGTTAGTATGTCCTTGACATATACGGCTTTTAACGGGTTGTCTTTCTTAATTGTGATAACATCGCCAATTGCGTTAATATAATGGCAATGAGAACCTTTTTGCCTTGCAAACTTGTATCCATTGGCAGTTAAAACCTTATCGGCTTCTGTCATACTTATGCTGTTCGGTTGGCGTTTCATTTTCTCAATTAGTTTATCTGCACTGGCCATATTATCATTTCCTCCTAGTATCATAGTATCGTATATAGTATCATATGTCAATGAGTAAAAATTGCCACAGAACCCAAACCTATCTGCTCCTTTTTATAATCTCCTCCAGTTCACCCACAGAAAAATCATAATGCTTATTGCAGAAATGGCAATTTACCTCTATTGGCTCATTGTCATCAATCATTTCCTGGATGTCCTTTTGTCCTATGGAAACGATGGCTTTTTCAACCCGTTCCTTCGTGCAGTTGCATTCAAAGGAGGCGGGCTGTTTATCTGTAACCTCTAATCCAACATCCCCAAGGATATGCTCCAAGATATCCTCCGGGGACATCTCCTGGTCAAGGAGGGCTGTGATGCTGGTGATTTCTCCCACCTTTTTCTCCAACAAATCAATCACCCATTCCTCAGCGAAGGGCATTAACTGAATAATAAAGCCTCCTGCCCTCCGTACCGTATTGTCCTTGTTCATCAATACCCCCAAAGCTACAACAGAAGGTACCTGCTCACTGGTTGCAAAATAGTAAGTTAAATCTTCTGCTATCTCGCCAGATACCAGATGGGTTTGTCCAACATATGGCTCCTTTAATCCCAGATCCTTGATTACACTAAGGATCCCTTCCCCCACGGCTCCCCCCACATCCAGCTTTCCTTTTTCGTTGGCCGGAAGAAGAACCTCTGGATGATAGGCATAGCCTTTGACTGTTCCTTTAACATCTGCTGTTACGGTGATGCCGCCAATGGGGCCGTTTCCCTTGATCTGGAGGGTCAGGATATCCTTATCCCCCTTCATCATGCTCCCCATCATTGCACCGGCCGTCAGCAGCCTTCCCAAGGCTGCCGTTGCCACGGGGCTGGTTCCGTGGATACTTCTTGCATACTCTACTAGATCTCTCGTCGTTGCTGCAAACGCACGGATTTGGTTATCGGCTGCATTTGCCCGAATAATATAATCAGTCATTAGAACCTCCATACTAATATCGAAAACTTTTATTGTAATATCAAAAATATCTAAATGTAAAAATAACAAAGCCTATATAATTCCAGGATAATGAAACCGAAAAATTCCTACGGCTTCCTGTCCATCCTCATATCAAAACAGGGAATGGCCATATCTCCATCCTTATTTTTGCCCATATGACGAAAGCTTTACCCTTCAGTATATAATTTATTTTTTTGTCTCTTTTCCCTCGCTATAATATATACCCTCTCAGAATCCTTTTTCGGCCTTTTCTCTGTTAATGCCTCATAAACAGCGACCCATTCCATACCGGCTTCCTCAATCAAATCCTTGACCGTCTGAAGCTTATACGCCCTTCGGTAATGGGTTTCCTCATATCTTTGGAAGAGCTGGAGCCGGTGGGTATCTTGTACAGCCTCCTTTCCTCTTTCTTCCTGCTCCGGCAAGAATAATTCCTGCTCTGGCAAGAATAATTCCTGCTCTGGCAAGGATAATTCCTGCTCTGGCAGGAATAGGGTAAGGTTAATCTCATTCATCATCTCTTCCGCGTAATAAGTATTTTCCCAGATAAAGCTACCCTCTTCCCGGTTTTCTGCAATTGTAGTGTCACCCAGTACCTCCTCATAAGCATATTGGGTATCCAGGTCAAAGATAAATATACCATTTGGGTCAAGGTAGTTATTCACCAGCTTGAATACCTGCAGCAGCTCTTCCTCCGACAGAATGTAGTTCATGCTGTCACAGACGCTGACAACTGCTGCCACCGTACCATAAAGCTCAAACTCCCTCATATCCTGGCAGAGATAAAGGATGCCGTCACTGCCTTCCTCTCCCTTGTCTCTGGCGATCTGCAGCATTTCCTCGGAGTTATCGATTCCTATCATATCATAACCCTTCTCTGCCAGCTGTCTGGTCATACTGCCTGTCCCACAGCCAAGCTCCAGCACCAGGCCCTGATTTATTCCATACTTGTTTAATAATTTTTGCACATAAGCTGCCCACTCCCCGTAAGGGACATTATCCATAAACATGTCGTAGACAGCCGCAAATCCAGTGTAAGGCTG
>JARKQP010000504.1 GCA_029974875.1 Mobilitalea sp. | reverse complement strand
TCCTAAATATCTTTCCCGGCGTGTATATCAAATATACGCCGAAGTGGACTGGGTTGTATCAGGGTTGTATCATTGTATCAAGACGAAGGCTGCGTTGCCCAATAATTATAATGAATCGTTATTTTAATTTTTAAGGCCATGATTTTTTGTCAGGCTTACAAAACCCTATCCTGGTATGAGATCTAGCCAGGGATGCGACGTAACTAAGGCGCGCCGGCATGGAGGAAGAGGGCGATTGAAACATTTTGAAACGTTGAAACATGCAAAGGGAATTTTTCTATTACATTATAAAAAGCTTTAAGTAAAATGTCATAGAACTATCTACTATGCACAAGACCGCCATCGGAGAGAAGAGGAAGGCCCTGAAGACTGAGGCCCTGGAGCTGGAGAGGGATGCAAGAGCAGCCATGAAAGCGGCTGAGATCCTGCCAGATGCCAGGAGAGAGGCCCGGAGGATGGAAGGGCGGGCCGATGAGCTGAAGGCTGAGGCTGAGGCCCTGAAGGGAGCTGCCAGGCTGGAGGATCTCCAGGTATGGGAGCAGAAGAAGGTTAAGGATACCAAGAAGGGAGCAAAGACCTACACTTACTTTATGGCCTCCTGGAGAGAGGGAAAGAAGATAAGGAACGTTTACCTAGGCTCTTCCCAGAAAATGAGCCTAGAACAGGCCCAGGAGCTGGCCAGGGCTATGAAGAGGGAGGCCTTAGGGCTCTCTTCCCTTACCCTCCAGCGAACGGGAATTAGTTCTATTACATCTTTTTAAGTGTGCTTCAAAATGTAATAGACCTAAATGGAGGGGAAGGGGTTAAGCCCATAACCGATATGCTTAGACCTATAGTGTTACACTAAGAAGGCCTCTAAAGCCGGTAAAATGCATCAATGCAACGCGAAAAATGCAACGTTGCAATGCAATAGCTGGGTAACCTGGCCAGCTTAGGGCTCCTGCTCCAGGGCCTGGCTTTCTATCCTGAAGCTTTTAGGGAGAGGAGAGCAGCAACTGAAGGAACGGAAAGCAAAGGGAGGCTCCCGAAAATGAGCAGATAGAAATTACCTGCCTCTCCTTCCAGGAACGTCAGAGGCAGGGGATACCTGCAAAGGAGCTGGCTCCTGATTTAGATCTCCTGAAGCTCAGGGAGGAGCTTTCTAATTGCCCAGGAGGGTTTTGAAATGCTTAAGCTGGCTGACTGCATAGTGGCCATTAGATTCTTAAAGTCAAAGAAGCCAGAGAACTGAATATGGCCAGGAGAGGTAGTGCTACTGAAGTGGATGCTTATGTCTTCATAAAGGATGAATTAAAGAAGCTGAAGTGGATTGTTAAAAATCCATCAAGAAGTTATGATGGACAGGTATACACTCAAAATGAGGGGCACAGTCATCCAGAGATCTTAAAGGAATTAGGTAGAGAGAGCCCAGAGAACATTGTAAAATTAACTGAGTCAAAGTTTTGGGTGATTGAAGGCAAAAGGAATCGATCAGAGATTGATCAGGCCGTATCTGAAGCTGTATATTATGCTACTAAAATTAATAATAACAAAATTATATCTGCTCCACTAATATCAGGAGTGGCTGGAAATAATTCAGATAATTTTATTGTTCAAAGCAGAATGCTATATAATGGGAAATATGTGCCAATAAAAATCAATGATAAGGAGATTACCAGCTTAATTTATCCAGAAATAGCCAGCATACTTCTATCCACAGGTAATCCTTCAATTGAGGAAGTACCTATCAATGAAGATCTATTTCTATCTACAGCAGAGGATATAAATGAATTTCTCCATAATGGAGCTATCAATAAGAATTATAGGGCCAAGGTAATAGCCTCATTACTCCTTTCTGTATTGGAAGATCCAAAGCCAAATGTAGACTCTCCACCTGCTATATTAATCAGAGACATAAATAGCAGAGCAGAAAATATACTAACTGAGAATGAAAAAGCTGAATTTTTTCCATTTATAAAGATAACTTTACCTCCTACTCCTGATAATCACCCAAAATTCAAAGATGCTATAGTAAAAACACTCCATGAGTTTGAAGTTCTTAATATCAGGTCTGCATTTAATTCTGGACATGATGTTTTAGGGAAGTTTTATGAGGTGTTCTTAAAATATGGCAATGGGGCAAAAGAAATTGGCATAGTGCTGACCCCTAGACATATTACTCAATTTGCTGTAAATATCCTTAATGTAAATCGCTCTGATATAGTCTTAGACCTTACCTGTGGAACAGGAGGATTTCTGGTAGCTGCTTATGACCATGTTAAAAGAAATTCTACTGAAGCACAAATTGATAAATTCAAGAGATTATCTCTTTTTGGGATAGAGCAGGAGCCTGAAGTCATAGCTTTAGCTGTCGTTAATATGATTTTTAGAGGGGATGGAAAAAATAATATAATTCCAGGTAATTGTTTCCAAAAGCAGCTCATTTCTGCCACAATTGAGAATACTCCCACAGCATTGTATAAAGACATAAATTATGAATATGATGGAGAAAGAGTAGTTACAAAGGTTTTAATGAACCCACCATTTGCTTTGGAGAATAGTGATGAAAAGGAGTATAGGTTTGTTCAGCAGGCATTAGACCAAATGGCCTATGGTGGACTGCTTTTTAGTGTTTTACCTCTTTCTACAATGTTTGAAGCTGGAGAAGAAAAGGAATGGAGACAAAATAGGCTACTAGCAGAAAATACACTACTTTCAGTTATTACCTTCCCACCTGAGCTATTTTATCCAATAGGTGTCCATTCATTAGGAATTGTAATTAAGAAAGGAATCCCACACCCCAGAGATCAGCCAGTCTTCTGGGCTAGAGCCATTAGAGATGGTTATGTAAAAGTTAAGGGGAAGAGATTGCCATCCAGAGATGAGCCAAATGATTTTGAAAGATTAATGCCATTACTACAGGCATTTATTCAGAATCAATCACTTAGTATCCCATCAATACCATTATGCCAGAAGGCAGCACCTATAAACTTCAATGATCCTCTTTTGGAGCTAATTCCAGAGGCATATTTAGATGGCCCACAGGTAAATGCTGAAGAGCTAATTTCCTATATGGACCGATTGACCAGAGAACAGGCTTCATTCATAGTAAGGTTTGGTAGGGAGGTGAATTATGAGGCTTAATGAATTATTTCATATCCATAATGCTAGATCTGCTGCCTTTAAGAGCCATGCTCCAGGAGATGTAGCCTTTGTTACAAATGGGCTGGTTAATAATGGAATCCAGGGATATGTTACTCCATTAAGGAAAGACACCGTATTTGATTTTAATGGGCTTTGTGTGTCTGCTTTTTGTGAAGCTACAATTCAAAAAGCTCCATTTATTGCCAGAGGAAATGGTGGAAGTGGACTGGTTATACTGGAGCCACTAAGGGATTTATCTAAAAATCAATTGCTATTTTATGCTGCATTTATAAATAAAATTCTTTTTTGGAGATTCTCATTTGGAAGAATGGTGACCAAAGATAGGATTGAGCTAGTGGAAGCACCTGAAATACCTGAAAGCATTCCAGATATTGATTTAATACATTTTTTACCTTCAAAGGAGGAAGTATCTCCTCAAATTATTGAGTTAGGGCAAATGTCTCAGATTAAAATATCAAGCATATTTGTGATTAAGAGTGGGGATTATCATGCTGCTACAGCAGAGCTAAATCCAGGTACTATCCCACTTATCTCATGTGGAGAAATTGATAATGGGATAGTAGGATTCTTTGATGTACCTCCAGAAAATCAGTATTCTAATTATCTAACTGTAGCTTATAATGGCAAACCTCTCACTACATATTATCATCCATATACTTTTGGAGCAAAAGATGATGTAGCGGTTTGTATTCCAATAAACCCATTACCACTATCTACTGTCATGTATATTCAGGGAGCCATCAATAGGGAGGCCTGGAGATTCTCTTATGGTAGAAAATGCTTCAAAGAGAAATTAACCAATACTACAATAGTGCTACCAGTAAGAGATGATGGCCACTTAAACCATGAAGTAATGAGGAGAATTGTTACCCAAACCAGCTACTGGAATTACTTAGAGAGAAAGATGAGCAGTAGTATTAATCCAGTAGATAACCCACTTTATTAAAGCAGCAGTTATAAATTCTTTTTTGCATAGCTACATTGTAGTGAGCTTAGGCTTAAACCTTTAGGATAAAGGCTAAATCCTAAAGGCTTAATTGTAAAGCCTTTAGCCTAACACCTTTAGGAAATGGTTACATCATATACCATTAGGATAAATCCTTAAGCCTAAACCTTTAGCCTTTAGCCAAAATATATAAGCCTTAGACCTAAGTCCTAAAGGTATGAAAATAATTGCAGTTAGTAATCAAAAGGGAGGCTGTGGCAAAACCACTACTGCAGTTAACCTGGCTGCCTATTTAGCCCTCAATGAAAAGAGGACTTTGCTGGTAGATTTAGATCCTCAGGGCTCATCTACCAGACACCTGGGCATTTCTGAGCTGGATAAGACCATGTATGATGTCCTGATGAAGGGCATGGACATCAAAGCCTTAATCATGAATACTATGATCCCAGGGCTGGATATAGCACCTACCAATAACTTCCTGGGCAAAGCTGAGCTGGAGTTAGCCACAAAGCTAACTGCTAGAGAGTCAGTGCTCAGGCCAAAGCTCAGAGCCCTGG
>JARKQP010000497.1 GCA_029974875.1 Mobilitalea sp. | reverse complement strand
GGGCTGATGCCACTTCCTATACGGAGGAGCAGGATCTTGCCGATTTGTATTTGCATGGTATTGTGGATCTCAACGGTGACGGTAAGAAGGAATTGCTCTTAAGCAGTGAAACAGTGGCATCCCCAAAAGCTTATTCTACGTTAAAAATATACCAGCATAACTGTACGGGTTACTTGGAAGAAGGTAGCATCAAAGATTCTATGTATGTCGTTAATAATTTTATCGATCTTCCCAATAGTGACGCGAGCCAGGCCAGGTATTCAAGAACAGGCATTTTACAGGGAGACGTGGACAATGATTCGAAGACGGAATTCTTTATAAAAAAGAGTGCCGGGGCTATAAAATGTTTTGAGTATACAGGGATGGGAATAACCCAGAAGTGGGCAACAACTCTGGGAACGCCAAAGCTTATAGACAACATGGATCATGACCCTGCAAATGAAGTATTGCTGATAAACAACGGTATCGCATCTATTTACGATAGCTCCCTTGGTACGCCTATTGCAGCTCTGCAGCTAGGTTCGGCGGCTTACGTGCCGTCGGCGGCAGATATTGATAATGACGGGATACTTGAAGTGGTTATAGCTACTGATACTTATGTCAAGCTTTATGAGGTTACGGCTGCCGGTGCGACTGAGATATGGTCAAAGGCGGGCTATTTCGGAAGCAAAGCTTGCTATGCATCCAACTATTCCGCTGTAATTGCCAATATGGACGGGGATGATGAAAAAGAAATTGTGGTCGGTACCGCAGATTCTGTAACCGGCGAATCCAGGATAGAGGTATTAAGTCCTTCCGGCAGCGTCAAATGGGGTAAGACCTTCACCGGCTTTTATAATACGCCCGGATCTAATGAAAACGGTCTTTACCAGTGGGTTGTGGGTGATTTTAACGGAGATGGCACAAAAGATATCGCAGCGTTCCTATTTACAGGAGGTTATAATACCGAAAGGTGCAGAATGGTTGATGGAAGCGGCACCCATGACATTATGTGGTCTAAAGACATAACGGATACGAATGGCCGCGGTTTTGGCCCCAGTTCAAAAGGATTTGCCACCGTTGCGGATACAAATAACAATGGTAAAGATGATATTATTTTAATGGCCAAGGATATGCTGGAAATATATGATGGTTCAACCGGCGTCAGGCTGGTGGAAAAATGGAATGAAGGCGGGAGCGATTACTTATATTATGATACACCCGTATGGACGGACATTACCGGCGACAGTATACCGGAAATAGTATTAAGCGGAGGGTTATGGGCTGTTGCTTCTTTGAATGGCAGCGGAAGCATAAACTGGGCATTTAAGCTTGATAAATGGGAATCGTCCCTGAGATATTACGGTATTGCAGATGTTGATGGAGATGGTCAAAAAGAAATTATCATCAGCAGGAATGATGGGACGATCAACGGCTACTCACCTTTGAACGGATCACTTGAATGGACCA
>JARKQP010000462.1 GCA_029974875.1 Mobilitalea sp. | reverse complement strand
TTTTTCATTATAATTAAATACTTGCTAATGGCAGGTACCATCTTAGGCTGTATGGATACCGGCTGCTGGCATCTATACAGCCTAAGATGGTGTACTACTTTTACCCTGAAACTTCCGCCATAAACTGCTCAATCAGCCTATAGACGCTTGTATACGGATTCATCTCTTTAATATTAGCAGACACCACTTTCCCCTGTCCTTCATATTGCTTCTCAAGCGGCCGATATTAGTCTTTTGAATCTCCGCCTGGCGCTGCGGAGATAGTATCGTTCTACCCATCCAATTCACCGCCTATAATTTCATCATAATTTAAGATGGGGATTGCACCATACTTCCCCTGTAGATAGTCTTTGCTAAAGGTTGCATCCTCACGGACTTTTAAATCAGAGAGGGCATAGAGGGCAGATTCACCCCGCTCATTCTTATCAACAAATACAATCTCATCGCGCCGGAATTGACTGTAGTTTAGTATAGAAATATCATGGGTTGTAAAAATGAGCTGTGCCTTTTTATTTTGGCTGGAGCTAAAGATATCTACAATGAGCTTGGTCAGAAGAGGATGAAGCCTTGCGGACATTTCATCTACAATAAATACTCCACCACCCTCAATCATTTCAATGATGTTTTGGATATAAGCAAGGAAACGCAAGGTTCCGGTAGACTCCTGCTGTAAATCAAATAATTTTTCCCCGACCACATTTCCACTTTCGTCGTAAACATTGTGAACCGTACGAACCACCTTTTCCTTCTTTTTCTTTCCTGTTCGGTCATTTAATATAGTCTCTGTCTGTATGTCAAGACGCTTGATACCGACATCAATTAGGCGTAGATAGTTCTCAACTTTCTGCCGGTATGTTTTATTGCTTACCAGCTTCTTCGTAAGCATAACAGAGCCAGCAAGACGCTTTATCGTGGATTCAAAAAGGATTTCTGAAAATACATTGTATTCTTCCTGGAAGAAAGCAAGAAAGTCGCCAAGGATAACCTCCTTAGCTTCATTCTCAAGGAAATATTCCAGTACCGCAATATATAATCTTTCTGCCGGCAGCTTCCTATAAGCACTCAGCATCTTTTGATATTTACTGCCAAAGGAAAGCTCTGTGCCAGTCCGTTCAAACACTTTTTTATCATCGATAAAGAGCCACTCATTTAAAACCTCTTTTGAAGTACATTCAAAACCGTACTGTACCTGCTTACCTCCATGGACAAAAATAATATCAAACTCCGAGGCTTCATCATGATGTTCCGAAAGCAGAAAGGGTTCCAGTTTGATTTTAATCTGATTTTCTAAGGATTCAAAATCTTCGTTTTCTCTTTTATTGATAAACTGCGAAAAGATATACTGTTCAAAGAAAAACATTGCAGAAACTAAGTTGGATTTGCCAGAAGCATTCGCCCCATAGAGAGCCGTAGTTTTCAACAAGCCCAATTTATCATTAATAGGTATAACATGGGACGGGTGCTGTACATAAGCAGTCGCCCTCATATCCAAGATTGACTCATTTTTAAAAGAAGTATAGTTTCGCACTTTAAACATTAATAACATAAAATCCCTCCTAAAGCATTAGCTTATATTGTATAGTATACCCCATATTTAACGCGAGTCAATCATATTTACGACAATTTCGTAAATATATAAAATAACCTCATATTTATATTATGTTTATCTTCTAATACACCGTTTTTTTCGTTATATCGCGTTTTTCTTTATATGACCTGGCTAGCTAAGGACAAAAGTCAAACGAGGCACTTCGCAATGGAGTGCCTCGCTTCTCATTTCTGTATAAATTATTTTATAATCCCAATATCCTCCGCTCCATCTCCAGATGCCTCTTTGTGAACACTTCTCCGCCGCAATAAGCTTCGTCTTCATATTCACTCATCAAATATCCGTCAAAGTCCGTATCCTTTAAGCATTCCAGTATTTCCTTGTATGGAATGCTGGGCTCTACGCAGTCTTCGCTCAGGTAGTGGAATTTTGTATGCATTTCAAAGGTGTAGGGAAGAATCTCCTTCATTTCCTCCAGCAGCTTAGGCAATGCCTCTTTTGACCTGAACTGTACATACCCATACATTCCCTGCAACGATTCATTGATTGCAGGATGGGCACCTGCCTCCCTCAATTTAGCAGAGGCTTCTTCCAGGCTGACACCTGCATATCTCATATCCGCAGCCATCTGAAGATGCTCCTCCTTTACTCCCAATTCCAGGGCGCGGTCCCATTTTGGCTTATTGGGCGCAATTGCTAAGAAGCCGAAATCCTGGACAAAGCCCAGATGCTTTGATCCGGTTTTCTTGATTACATCCAGGTATTCCTGGATATGGGGAGTGGAAGGGGTATCAGGATTGTGTATTTCAATTCCAACCTTCACATCAAAAAGTTCCGCATATGGAGCCAGCCTCTCAAAGGCAGCCGGTGTCAGCATATACTGTGCCCGCATTACCTTACAGCCCAACTTATTGGCAGCCTTTAGGTCTAAAATTGCACCTGCCAGCAATTCATCATCTGTCAAATTCCTATCATGGAGAATTCCTTTGTCATTGCTTGCCCCATATCCTTCCGGCCCTATCCCGTATTTTGAGCGTAATTCCTCTATCAGGCTCAGGAATTCATCACTTACATTCGGATAGGAAGGGAGCATTTGTGTTCCCACAATTTCATATCCGGAAGCTCCGGCCAGAGCGGCCTGCTTTACACATTCCTCAAAATCATACTGATGCCTTGCATATTCCGTTCCATAACTGAACAGGCTGACGCCTAATTTCATCTTGCTCATCCTATTGACCTCCTCCTACTCCATCACGGTAACTTTTACTTTATCGCCACTGTCCAACGGCATAAAGTTGTGTTCCGGCCCAAGCTGCATATATGGTATTCTCAGCATAAGCTTTAATTCCAGCTCACGCTCCCCTACAGGCAATCCGCCCTTTTTTATCACCCGGATCCTGGCAGGCACCACCTGGCTCCAGAACTCCGTAACCGCGTATTTCAACTTATAAATAGGAAGCTCTTTTCCGTTCAATTCAAAGGTCACTGCCTCCTGGGGCATCTTTTCTCCATCCACATATACCTCCAAAAGCTCAACATCAGAGAGGAAATGTCCCCTGTAATAAGCAAGCTGTACATCAAATTCAAATCCATTCTTCGCCCCATTGATATACAGATTGCGAAAAGACTTCGTCTGAATGATTTCTTCACTAATCTTCATCCTCATTGAAAATCCCATACCAATCCTCCTAATTTCTAATTTTTTATTCTTCCGTCATCCAATAATACCCCTACCAGCTGCAAAACGACATAGTCAGCAAATTTTTAAGATTCACTTAGCTGGATAATACCTCTGTCATCCTAGCTCTTGGTACCGTATTTTTTACATACAATACAAAAAAGCCATAGAAAACGCGGCAACTTCCGGGTTTCCTATGGCTGCCTACAACATAAGACCTCCCGATATATCATACTCATTTCATATTCTTATCCAGGATTTTGTCAATAGCCATATCAGTATAATTAATAAAATTCCATTCTCAAAAGTCCCATTATACTATAGCGATAAATATACATATATGTGGATTCATCCATGCGCTTAAATCTGGCTTTTGACACTCATGCCTTAATAAGGCTCCTGACAAAAGGCTTCTTTATACTAAATACTAACGCGGTAAATCTGAGTGCAGATAGATTCATCTGGGCGCAGACCGGTCTCCCGTGATTGCCTGCACTTGGCACTCATGGGAGGTTAAAGGCAAGTCCAGGTGGATCTATCTGCACTCAGATTTACCTCACAGCCTAACCCTCACATCTTAATAAGTCGACTCAAAGCTCTCAATTCTCTTCATGCCCTCTTCAATCTTATCCTTGTTCTTTTCGAACTTAGGCATGAAAGCCTTAACAAAGCCTTGGATTTCCAGGTAGTGCTCCGTTAAGCCCTCCAGGGTATTCCTTGCCCTGTTCTGCTCCTTTTCGCTAAAGGTTACTTTTACTTCACCGTTTTCGATGGCAAGCTCTCCATTAATACCGCACATCGGACATTGTACCTTTGTAGTCTTTCCAATGGTAATTATGGAGTTATGGCACACAGGACATACACCTTCCTCACCCATCCATTCAACCTGGTCATAGGGCTTGCCGATGGACCTGGCAAGATGCCCGCCCAGCTTTGCTGTCTTTTCCATCAACTCATCCTCAAGAACCGGGTTTACGATGGTTCCCATGTTGTAAGCGTCGATCTGTCCTACTGTCTTCATTACGGTTGACATACCGAACATATGCATATTAGGTAATCCCATGGATACCCAGTCCTGTGTCTTTGCCCCGCCAACGGAGATATACGCCACATATTTATCAGCCAATACGCGCGGGTCAAGAAGCTCCTCGGCTCCTGCCTTGATACGTTTTTCCTGTTCAGCAAGCGCTGCCGCCCTGTCATGTGCCGCGCCAAAACGGTCTATGTAGTTCTTCAGCTGGCCTGTGGGCGCGATGGAATATACGGGCGCTGCTATGATGATACCGTCAGCATCTAAAAATTCATTTTCAAGCTCCAGATAATCATCCTTAATTGCCACACATTTGATCTGCTTGCCCTGATCCCTTAATTTACTGCAGGCACCGCAGCCTGTGCAATGGCTGATTTTCATATTCATGGTATTAATGAATTTTACTTCCGCTCCTGCTTCTTTTGCAGCAAAAAGCGCCTGCTTTACCAGAATATCACAATTCTTATTTTTCCTGCCAAAGGAAACTCCTAAGACTTTCATTTTATATCTCCATTCTAATTATTCATGTTTTATTAATCTGTAATCATCCTCATTATTCACACGTCGTTGATCTTTAATTATGCCCATAGGAAGCAGCTCTGCAACTTTATTTAAATCCCGATTTTATTTAATTCCTAAGATCCTGCGTTCCATTTCAATATGCTTCTTTACCATTTCAAAAGCCTGACCGCTGACATGGTTCTCGTATTCCGATACAATATAACCGTCAAAACCTGCCTCATCTATGATGGGGAGGATCTTATCATAGGGAATGCTCATCTCATTTCCGTCTTCCTTCATGAAATGGAATTTGCCATGGAAATGGCAGCAGTAAGGCATAATCTTCTTCAGCCCTTCAAAATCCGGATTCTTGTTAAAGGTCAAAAATCCGTACATATTAAAGAAGGATGCCATAACCTGGGGGTCAGCATTTTTCTCCAGCAGAAGCTTCTGTGCCTCAGGCATTGGCACATCATCATATTTTAATTGGACCGCATAGTCCAGCAGCTCTTTATCAGCACCTCGCTCCAATGCCCCATAATAGCTGTCCACATTGGGCTTGTCAGCAAAACATCCGAAATCCGGCACAAATCCGATGTATTTTGATCCTGATTTTTCAATAGCCTCCAAATATTCCAGCATCTTCGGGGTGCTGGGGGTCTCCGGGTTATGGATTTCAATGCCCACCTTTACATTGTAGGCCTCTGCATAAGGGGCGATCCGCACCAGGTTCTTTGGTGACAGCAGGTACTGGGCGCGCATTACCTTACAGCCCATCTTATGGGCACTTTTAATGTCCGTAACGGTCCTGGCAAATAGCTCATCATCCGTTAAGTCCCTGTCAAAGCGCATGCCCCGGTCCGTATTAGCGCCGTAAGATACGGGTCTTACCCCATACTCTGCCGCATACCGGTTGACCTGTCCTAAGAATTCTTCGCTGATATAAGGATAGGATGGAATCATCTGGGTTGCGACCAGCTCATAGCCGTCAACACCAATTTCTGCACAACGCCGGATACAATCCTCGAAGGTATATTCCCCCGACACATACTCTTTTGTAAAACTATACAGGGTAACCCCAAGCTTTACCTT
>JARKQP010000426.1 GCA_029974875.1 Mobilitalea sp. | reverse complement strand
TCCAGAAAGCAGGAGGGCAAGCATGCCCAGCACTAATAAGGTCAGGATCTTAGGATCCAGGATGGTTTTGGCATCACATAGCACACCCAGCATTAAGCCCAGGAAAAAGGTCGCTGCGTAGAGGAAGACTTCCTCAATCAGCTTGGTATATTTTTCAAGGCCGGATTCACGGATTGCAATACCGATAAAGAAGCTGAGGAACAGGGGAGCAGCTACCGGGAATAGCAGGCAAAGAAGAATATTGGCAAGCACGGCAAAGATAAGCTTTTCCTTTGAAGTAATATGGGAGGTTGGTTTTTTGTTCTTTTCCAGTATCACCTTGCCGCGGAGCTTCTTTGGGATCATAAAGCGGATTAGGAAGGGATATCCTCCGTAGGTAAGGCTCAGGTAGAGATATGCCACAATAGTAATCGGGACAAATAAATTCGGGGCAAGGGTCAAGGAAGTAAAAAGCACCATTGGCCCGTCGGCACCGCCGATAATGGATACGGCGGCAGCCTCGCCATTAGTCAGGCCCAACAGCCTCGCAACCGGAAAGGTAGCGATGGTTCCCAGCTCTGCACACATAGCGATAAACATGCCAATGAAAGGGTGGGCCAGCACCATGCCGATATCACAGATAACCCCGATGCCCATAAATACAAGGCAGGCTATCAGGCCGTTACTGAAGGTCAGCGTATAAATCGGCTGCAGGAAATTGATCTGCAGGATATTCATCAGGGAGTCGGTATCGGTTACCATCGGGTCAATAAAGAGGTTCCCGGTAGTGGTTGCGGTCATAAATAATACACCTGCATTTACGGCAGACATACCGAATCCCATGGGAATCATAATAAGCGGCTCGAGCACACCCTTCGCTCCCAGATAAACAAGCAGGATGCCTAAGCAGATTAATAATATACGGAAGATTACAACAACCGGCTCCTGGATAAACATGGTTCCGATTCCTTGGAATAGATTTGAAATATTAATAGTAAACACCTGTCTTTCTTTTTAAATTTTAATGAATGGGGACTTTAACCTTGTTTTTCTTCTCCAGTGCGTGTAAAGTGTTTTATAACGTCCAATAACACTTTGATTAAAAGTGCAATGCACATGGAAATAACAAAGCCAAGGCCAAATACTTGTAAGGGTATCAGGACTGCATCGCTCATAAATTACCACCTCCGCAAAATTGTTAAAAATTTAACTCATTATATATCATATACCTAAAACTCCAATTTTGCGAATTTATATTGTAAATGAAGCTGATAAATGAAATATAAGTGTTTACAGAAATTGGATATAGGAGGAAGCTTGAAAGAAAGGCACTTTCAAACTATTTATTAAGGCCTATTCACAAAGCGAATGTATTCGCTTCTGGAATAGGTCATCAAAAAGTGAAAGGCATGGGTATAACTATGGATTTACATCATCTCGAATTGTTTAATACTATAGCCGGATATGGCAGCTTTAAGAAAGCCTCAGAGAAACTGCATATAACACAGCCGGCCTTGTCCATACAGATAAAGAAATTGGAAAGCCAGTCCGGCCTGAAGCTGTTTTATAAATCAAGCAACCGGATTTATCTGAGTGAAGACGGCCTG
>JARKQP010000424.1 GCA_029974875.1 Mobilitalea sp. | reverse complement strand
TTTTTCCAGATAAGAGGTAAGGGAGATAAACTATGTTGAAGGTTTTAATAGTAGATGATGAAATACGTGTATGCAGATTAATCCAATATTTATTTGACTGGAGTTCGCTTGGCCTGGATGTATTAGGTTATGTAAACGACGGTTTATCAGCATTGCATATGATTAAAGAAAAAAATCCGGATATTGTAATAACAGATATACGGATGCCTGAGCTGGGCGGCCTGGAATTAATCAAGAACGCCAGAAGCATCGGCAGCAATGCCCGCTTTATTATTATCAGCGGCTATAGTGATTTTTCCTATGCCCAGACCGCAATCAAATATGGTGTGGATGATTATCTGCTCAAGCCAATCAAAAAAAAGGAGCTTGTGGGAACACTAGAAAAAATTATTGAGGAATTTAGGGAAAACCAGAAGAACATCGATAAAGAAGAATATATGCGTGAACAGCTAAGCCAAAGCGGCCGCAGGGTGAAAGGCAAGCTTCTCAATGATTTATTAGACCATAACCTCACCTGTGATTATGAGCTTGGGCAGATTAACCAGACCTATTACTGCAAATTTACCGAAAACCCTTTCCAGATGATAGGCATCCAGATTATGCTTTATAATAATATTAACGAAAAAGCCATCGGCTTTCTTAATACAAAGCTTCAAGATACTATTCTCGAAGGACTCTCTTCCTTTGATGAGATTGTCTTTGCCAACCGCAGCGGCATCCTGTATTGCCTGGTAAATGGACCGGATAGTGCCTTTCTTACACTAAAGAAGGATCTGCAGCGGTTGCGGGCCACTTTTCTGAACTTTAAGGACATGTTCGAAGACATTACCCCGGTCATTGCTTTAAGCGAAATCAAAAGCAGCCTCACCGCTTCGGACGATATGATGAGGCAGGTGCAGGACACTCTTTTAAATAAGCTGTTCCGCAGCCATGAAAGCATCCTTGACTTTACCGGACGGCCCGTACTAAACCCAATTGACAATATCATCAGCAGCAGCTTCCGTAAAGAGTTTCTCCTTGCAATTGAAACTGTCAATTATGATAAATTATCCACCATTCTTAAGGGTCTTGCAGAAACCCTGAAAAACACCCAGCCCATCGACGGGCGCTATGTCCTTGATATCTACCATGAGGTTATCTCCACCTTCCTCTACGGGGCAAAGAACTATGGCATAAGCTTTGACTCTGATAAATTTGCGGAAAACCTGGAGGAGGATTTCCATACCTATAACAGCATCGATAAAATCTTCCGCAACCTATTAAACAGAATTACGGACACCATCAGCGAATGGCAGACGGAAAAAGCCCTGGAGCACTCCAAGCCGATCCGGCTGGCAAAGCAGTACATCAAGGCCAATTTTTCAGAGCCCCTGTCCCTGGAAGTCATCGGGGAACAGGTAGGCCTAAACCCTGCTTATTTTTCCAGCGTGTTTAAGAAGGAGACAGGCGTCAGCTTTGTCGATTACCTCACGGAAGTCCGCATCCAGAATGTAAAGGAGCTTTTGGTAAGCACCGGCAGAAGCGTCAACGACATTGCGGGGATCTCCGGCTTTAACGATTTGAAATACTTCAATAAGAAATTCAGAAAATATACAGGCTTAAGCCCTTCGGAATACCGTAAGCTATATTCCTGATACCTGGTCAAGTGCCATGACCGGAACTGACATGACCAGGAACAATGCGGGAACATCATTTTAAAATATATCCCAGTATGCCGTCCCCCGATACAACAGCATGGCAGCATACTGGGATAGCAGACGGAGAACATTATGAGAAAAATATCCCTTTTCCAAAGAGCCTTCTTAATAACGGCCCTGCTCTTTTTCTATCATATTTTTTGCTTATTCTTGTTTTACGGCCTCTTAAACCGCCATTATCCCTATCTTCCAATGGGATTCATGTTTCACCTGGCCATTGCCATATTGTATTATTTTCTGGTATTCCTGCCTTACCAGCATAATAAAAAGCTTAACGCTTTATTTTTAGAGGGCAAAATCTACGAAGAGCTCTTTGAAAACAGTATCCCATACACAAAGCAGGCCGCCCTTGTCACTAAGAAATTCCACCAGCTGCTCAATAAACAGGACGCCATTAACCTATCGAAAAAGCAGGCAGAATACCTTGCCCTGCAAAACCAGATCAACCCTCATTTTCTCTATAATACACTGGAAGCAATCCGGGGTGATGCCCTATATGCAGGCGTCATGAGCATTGCCGAAACTACGGAAGCCCTTTCCTCCTTCTTCCGTTACACAATCACTGAGGTTAAAACCCTTGTTACCCTGGCGGATGAGCTTGAGAATGCGGGCAATTACTTTAAAATCCAACAATACCGCTTTGATGATAAGATAAAAATGGTGATTAATTTCCCTGAAAATGAGAACGAAGAAAATATCAGGCTGCTGAGGCTTCCCAAGCTGACGCTCCAGCCAATTATAGAGAATGCCGTATTCCACGGCTTGGAGGGAAAGACAAATGGGGGCTGTATCACCATCCAGCTTGAAACCACCAATAAAAACCTCATGATATGTGTATCGGATAATGGCCTAGGCATCCCGGAGCAAAGGCTCAAGCAGTTAAATAAATCCTTGGAAAAGGCCGCCATCCCTACCATGCAGGACGAGAAAAGATCCAGGGGCGGTATCGCCCTGCGCAATGTATCACAGAGAATTAAGCTGCTCTTTGGTGAAGAATACGGCCTGCATATCTACAGCATCCAAGGCTACGGAACTGATGTAAACATAACTCTTCCAAAAATAATGGATTAGCCAAGGGACAGATAACTGTCAGCCGGAACGAAGCCCCACCATAATTATAGTGTGCCGCCAAGCTAGCGCCACAATATGGAACCATTGGCAGAATGGAGGATCAGTGTGAAAGAAGAGCTGTTGAAAATATCAAATGGAACCCTAACCTACCATAACCACAGGCTGATTGAGAATCTAAACCTCCAGCTTTTTAAATCCGAGGTGCATGGCATTTCCCTGGACAATACGGATGTCAAAAATGCTCTGCTTAAGATTCTTTGCGGGGAAGGCTCTTTGGGCTACGGAAAGATCTACTATGAAGAGGAGGCCATGAAGCAGAATGATATTGCGAAATTCCTCAAAAGGGATGTGGTCCTGATTGACCATACCAGCCGCCTGGTATCTAATTTTAAAATCTATGAAAATATGCTCTTCCACAGGTTCCATTTCCTTTATCTGAACCCGAAGCATTATTACAGGATCGCCCGCGACCTCTTCCAGCATTTTAGCATAGACATCCCGCTGAATAAAGCCGTGAAGAACCTGTCAATATACGAATGTATCATTATTGAGCTGATTACGGCCTTTGCCCTGGAGCGTAAGCTGGTCATCCTGTCCAACATTGCCGGGATCCTGAATTCCTATGAAATGAATTCCGTCTTCCAATTAATCCTCCAGCTAAAGGGCAAGGGGATGTCCTTTCTTATCCTGCGCAATTTCGAGGACATTAACTATGAGCATATTGACAGGCTAACAGTCATTAAGGGAGGGCGCACAATTGGGGTCTTTGACCCTAAAACCACGGACAAGGAAAAGCTTTACCGGGCTTTTGATTTAAAGCTGGAGCTTTCCTCCAATAGTCCGGCAGGTAAAACACCCCGGGAGCCCGGCCAGGCCGTTCTTTCCTTCCGCAATGTTTCAGACCAGGTATTGAAGCAGGTCAGCTTCCATATCCATAAGGGCGAGATCCTGCGTATCCTTTATGCCGATGAAGCCAGTGCAAACCGGTTTATTTCCATATTAAAGGGCGAAGCCACGAAGACCTCCGGTGAAATCTACATGGATGGCCTTCCTTACGCACCGTTACAGAATTACTATGCAACCAAAAATGAAATCTGCTTCATCGATGAAAATCCCGTCGAGAAGCTGTTGTTTAAACACCTCAGCGTATTAGAAAACCTCAGCTATCCTTTAAGCACCAAGGTGAAGGGCTACTGGTTAAAGAGAAATTATAGAAAAAGCATCGCACTCAAGGTCCGTCCCGTCATTAACCCGGAGATGCTGAAAAAACCCTTGAAAGCGTTGATGCAGGATGATCTCCAGAAAATCGTCTACTGCAAGTTCCTGCTGTATAACCCTAAGCTGGTTATCTGTATCAAACCCTTTTCCGTAGCAGACGCACAGAATATACTGACGGAAAAAATGATCCTGATGCTTGCGGAAAACGGGATCTCCGTCCTGGTCATCACCTCCGGATGGCCTGACCTTAGCTCTATCACAGGCAGGATACTGTACTTATCCCACGGCGTTTTAAAGGAGCATATCTGATTCCCCAGGCTTCATTGAATCTGGTGTATCCCCTATGCTCCTTTTCCCTATAAACCCTATTACTATCCTATTGACTTTTCATTTGCAGTCTACTTAAAGCTGAAGCTGTCGTTTAAGAGCAGGGTGCTGTAGAGAAACAGAACATCCTGGCCGTTAAACTCAATATAATCCCCTAAAATGGAGCTGCTGATATAGCGGATATCTACAAGGGTAATTTTCACATAGCCCTCCATCAGCAACGGTGCCAGGCTGCTGGCAAAGGAATCACGAAATATAATCAGCTCCTTATCCGTGCCAGCCTGTGGATTTTCTATTGTAAGCAGAGGTACCGGACCCGATAAAAACATCTCATAGGGATCCCTGCCCTTTAATTTCTCGGCCTCATAGACCGGGGTTGTCTTCTTCGTCTCATAATTATAAACCCGGCCGCCATTAATAGCCTGATTCGTCAGATAGCTGATCCTCTCCTTCTGTAAAGGCAGGGCTGACTGCCCATAATATACGCCATAAAAAGGCTCCGCTGCGGAATGCTCCTCATATTGGTCTGACAATAGTTCTGCCACACCCATTTCCTTTGCCAGTCTCTTTGCCACGGGCACCAGCTTTACCTGGTTCCAATGGGTATCCGTCCTATAATAGTCCTCTATTTTAAGACAGTCCGTGATGTCAATGTACTGCGAATACCCCATACCCTCCTTGACGCTATTAAACAGCTTATCATAATCCAAAGCAGGATAGCCGTTCTGCACCGCAAGGTAATATCCCTTATCGGGAACCACACAGCTATAGATCCTCCCCTTGTTATCCACCAGATAAGTACCGTAAATATACCTGAATTTATCCATTGCATTCTTCAGGGAGTTCTCATTCAGGGGATAATTCAGCTTTGCCGCATATCCATCCGCCAGATATATCCCATTATTGTCTTTTGCACGGAACACTCCATACAGGCTTTCCGCCTTCATGCGCCGGAAAACATCCCTGTAAGGAAACTGGTCCATGGCATAGACTTCGAATTCCTCACTATAGCCCTTCTTCACAAAGGAGCCAACCGACCATGCCGGAAATTGCTTTAGCTTTCTGCGCTCCGCATCAGAAAGCTCACGGTCGGGCTGTAAGCAGTTAAGCAGGGACAATGACAGCAAAATACCTGCCAACAATATAATTCCAATCTTACTCTTTCGGGAAGCAAGTTCTGTTTCCAATGCCTTTTCACCTCATCTAATTCAGACTAATGCCCATTTTCTCTGTAATTCATAAGCTAATTCCACCGTCAACCATCAAACCATCAGTCCAGGGCTGTAAATCATTCGCTTCAATAATCCACATTACGCCTTAGTTAGAACCTAAAATATAAAAATGGGTTAAAGGAGCCATCTACAAGATATCCAGTAATCAGAAGCAGCAGGCCTCCCAGTAGAACCGGCTCCAAAACCACCGCCGCCTTTGCCCCCAGCTTTGTTCCAATCATATGGTGCAGCCCCTTCCTGATTAACGGCGTCGCACCCAGGGCACCCATCAGCAGTATGACCCCATAGCTTCTCATATAGTACCAGGCCTCCATGGAGATGACCGGCAGCTTCGCCAGTCCGAGCATACTTCCTATGTCAGAGGCCGCCTGTCCCAGGCTTTCCGCCCGGAACAGCACAAAGCTGGTGATAATGGCCACCATAATATAGCAATGGGCAAAAAAGCCCTTCCCATACCATTTCCGTTTCAATAATATAAACTTCTCCAAGATCAGCAGCAGGGCAAAGAAGAGACCCCAAAGCACGAAATTCCAGGCTGCCCCGTGCCAAAGTCCCGTAAGCATCCATACGACCAGCAGGTTTAGGATCTGCCTTGGTACCGGAACCCGGTTGCCTCCCAGGGGGATATAGACATAATCCTTAAACCAGGAGCTTAAGGAAATATGCCAGCGTCTCCAAAATTCCGTAATACTTTTTGAAATATAGGGATAATTAAAATTCTCCATAAACTCAAAGCCAAAAATTCTGCCAAGCCCTATTGCCATATCGCTATAACCGGAGAAATCATAATAGATCTGCAGGGTATAGGCAACCCCATAAAGCCAATAAAACAGCACTGACCGGTCCTTAGATACGTCAAACTGGCTGCAAAGCATGCCAAAGGAATTGGCAAACAGCACCTTCTTCGCTAATCCGGTTAAAAACCTCCGGCTACCAAGATAGGTCTGGGAAAGGCTGTGGGTTCTGTGGTGCAGCTGCTGTGAGATATCCGTATATCTTACAATGGGTCCTGCAACCAATTGGGGAAACAAGACTGCATACGTCATAAAATACAGCAAATTTTTCTCCGCCTCCGCTGTCCCCCGGTACACATCAACCGTGTAGCTCATGATCTGGAAGATATAAAAGCTGATTCCCATCGGAAGCGCTATGGCAAGGATGGGCAGGGGCAAATGGGTCAGCTCCCTCACATTCGCCACAAAGAAATTATAGTATTTAAAAAAGCCGAGTATCCCCAGGCATAGAACCACCGATAAGACCAGCCACCGCTTTGCCCTTATGGTTCCCCCAGCCGCTTCTATGCGCATCCCGATAAAATAACTCTGCAGGATGGCAAGAAGCATCAGGATGCAGTACAGGGGTTCCCCCCAGGCATAGAATATGAGGCTGCTTACCAGTAACAGCAGATTTTTATACCGGAATGGAAGAATAAAATACAAGAGTATTACCAGGGGTAAAAAATAATATAAAAAGGTTATACTGGAAAACAGCATGGCTTCTCCTCATTTCTAGAAAACACCCTGGAATGCTCCTTGGGATGTTCCTTTGTCTCACCCTGGTTGCCCCCCTGGGATGTTCCCGTAATTATTTTTCCAAGGTAAAATCCAGCTTTCCGCCGCATACCGCCTTAAACTCATCTACAAGCTGCTGGGCGGTTACCGTATCCGCAAGACTATCGGCTACCATAATCAGCATCACGACATCACCGCCTCCGGCTACCTTCAGGTCATCCGCTGCGACACAAATCCATTTCCTCTGGTCGATTCCATCTAACATCTGCTGTGCCACTGTCTTTGCATCCTTGCTGTCATTTACCCGTACCAGTGCCAGGGAATAGGCCATGGACGAGATCATCGCCTCAGATACTGCGGCCTCCTTAACCATGGATGCATCGGATAACCCGGTACTATATTTTAATACATCCAGATCCGTAATATCCAGCTTTGTTGTTGCTAACGCCAAATCCAGTTTCTTTTGCTCATAGATCTTATCAATAATATCACTTAATTCACCTTCCGGCCCCTTACCCGCCCCATTTCCGGCTGCTGTCCCGCAGGCGGTCAGGCCTAAAGCTAAAATTCCTATCATCATAATACTAATTATTCTTTTCAACATTTTAATATCCTCCACTACTCTTTTCTATTTGTCTTACTTTATTCCTTATCTTGCTATATTCCTTTTCTTACTCCATCCCTTATCTCACTTTACTTTCTTATCCCGCTGTATTTCCCTGTTGCACTGTTTTTTCTTATCTCACTGTATTTCCCTATCTCATGATTTGCCCGACAAGAGTCTTCCTATAACTATCGCGGTGAATGCGGGTGCAGCTATATGCATATGGCGAAGACCGGGCCTCGCATGATTGCCTGCACTTGGTAATCATGCGATGTTAAAGGCAAGCCAGATGCATATAGCTGCACCCGCATTCATCTCATAGCCTAAACCTTGCCCACTGACGCTCAAATCATCTCATCTATTAAAATAAGTTTCAAGCTCTTCTTTCGTTATCTTCCCTCCAAGGGAATTCATATAGTCCCCCGTCTGTTCATCCAGGACCAGGATCTCCAGGAGCTGTGAAGAATCTCCTTCGATTTTCAAGAGCACCAGGGTCTTTTTCTCAGGATCAGGGCTAACCCCATTCCTCTCAAGTACTGACAGAATGGTTGCATCATCCACAGATGCCTTATATATTTGGGCAATCTCAGGCGCTTTCCTTGTGTTCTGTAATGGCTCCAGCTCCACCACCTCCGAAGCCTGGTCTAAAGGCTGTGGTATAATACCGAAAGGCTGCGGTGTATCATCCGAAGGTTGGGGTATATCATCCAAGGTATCAATCCGTGCCGTGCTAATACCCGGATTCTGGATTTCATCCTCCAGGGCGGCCTTCCTCCAATTCTGCATGAAAACACCTGCCGAGAAAATAAGTACCAGAGCAGCTGTAACGGCTCCCCATCTTAAATAAACCATAGTTTTTGGGGCAACAACTGTCTTTTTCACAGATTCCTCTTCCTGGCTTTCCATAAGCCTCGCTTTCTCATATACACCCTTTAGAAATTCCTGGTCAGATTTCATATGCAACTCCTCCTTTTTCCAAAATCGTCTTCAAGCTTTTTTTCGCACGATGGGAAAGCACCTTGGTAGCAGCTACGGAACGTTGCATGATTTCTGCCGCCTCCGCTACAGAAAAACCGTTCAAATAGATAAGCACAAGAACCTGCCGGTATTCGGGCCTCATCTCCTTCATAGCCTCCCTCAACAGGCTGGCGTTCTCTCTGCGGTAAATGATCTCCTCCAGGGAATTGGTATCCTCCGCCTCTATCTCTGCCTCCTCCAGGGAAATGAGCCTGCCTCCCCTACTTTTTCGCAGGAAGTCAATTGCCCTCCTTTTTCCAAGCATAAACAGATATGTCTTAAACTGATAGGCACTGGAATACTTCCCGGGGTTTACATAAATGTACGCAAAGACCTCCTGGGCAATATCCTCGGCGCTTTGATAGTCCCTCAGATATTGCAGGATAAAATAAACCAGATTATGCCTATAACGCAGCACCAGCTCTTCAAAGGCAGATATGTCCCCTTCCAAAAAAGCCTGATATAAAATTTTGTCGGAATCCATGAAAGTGCACCTCATATTGATTTCTTTTGTATACATCTATTATTCGATGTAACAATTATAAAGGTTACATATAAATTTTTAATTATTTAAACTTTTTTTCAATTAATCCTCTATTATTTCCTTTTCACAGTCTAAACATGTAAAACAACCGAAGGGATAACGGTTTTGCAAATAACTCCTAGCTGTCTCTAAACAGCCCGCATAAGAAAAACACCTCTTTGCCTTGTGGGGCATCGAGGTGTTTTTCTTACAGAGTCAGTTCTGGTTCTATTATAATGAAACATATACATTCCATGCAAACAAAGAAAATGTTAATATCTTCTACTTCTCTAAATGTGGTTCAGTTACTAGTGTCTATTATGCTCTCTCTTCAACGCTATCCTTACTTTTAACGAAGGCCAGGATAACGGAAATGATTGTTCCAATAACCAGGGCTATCGCTGAGACGAACCAAATAAACTGTCCATCATTCTGACGGCCGAATATTGCGCCGGTTACCGCAAGAAGCATTGGAGAAATAGCCGTTCCTACATTAACAAAGGTCATGTACATACCGTTGGCAAAGGTACCGGCTGAGGCAGGAGCTGCTTCAATAACCCTCTTCGTGCCATAAGGCATTAATAAACCAAATCCAATACCAACGAGGGCTGCACCGATTACAAGAACACCAAAGCTGGATGCCTGTGACATAACATAGAAACCAATAACATTAATAAATAAAATAATCGGAAGGGATGCCCTCTTTAATACAGTGATTGTCTTGGAGAAGATAATTCCCGCAATCAAGGACAATAAAGTCATCACCATAGATGCCAGGCCGGACTGTGCTGCATTTCCACCTAGCTCATCAACAACATAGGAAATAAAGCCAAAGAATGCAAAGTATATGATGGCGTAGATAAAGATAGCGATACAGATGAAAAGCATTTTCCCGTTAAATGCCTTTCCTTCCTCCTCTTTCTTTTCCTTTTTCTCCGGCTCCGGAATGTTAAAGGCTACTAAGAAGAAGGAAATGATTGCAAAGGCATAAATAAGGAAGGACAGTCTCCAGTTGATGGAAGCAAGCACACCTGCCAGGGCACTTGTAATGATGTTACCGACTGCAACTGCTGCACTTTGTAAACCAATCATCATATTGAACTCTTCCCCTGTATAGAAATCCGCAATCAGACCTGCCGCAAAGGGTAAAAATAATCCCGTTCCCGCTCCAAGCAGAGCCCTGCACACTATCATGAAGGTAAAGTTTGCAACAAACATGGGGCCGATACCACCAATGAGATATAATATTAAGCCTATGTATAGAATTGTTTTTGTTTTAACATTCCTGGATAAAATTCCTGATATAAAACCAAAGGGAATAGCCACAACTGACGCCACAATTACCATGATCTGCATTTCAGTGGCATCCTTGTTCACTGCTGCACCAATTACCGACAAAGCCGGTGATATGGTCAGACGGAGCATCATTAAAAAAGATATGGAAAGTATTGATAACTTTAAAACTTTATTTCCTTTCATTATAAACCTCCTAAGATATAGTTTTGTTAACACACCATAACATTTCCTTGTTTACATATCGTGGCCAAGCCAAAGCTCCCCTTACAGGAAAGGCTTCATGATTTTTAAATTCTCATCAATAAACAGCTCTGCACCGGTTAAACTCTTTACTTCTTCTATCGTAGTGTTTTCGGCGATTTCTTTAAGAAGAAAGCCTTTTTCTGTCACTTCAATCACAGCCAGCTCTGTTACAATGAGGTGTACCCTGTTTACGGCTGTAGGAGGAAGGGTGACCTTCTTCACTAATTTAGGACTGCCCTTTGCCGTATGCGTTGTTGCAATGATTACCTTTTTTGCTCCAACCACCAGATCCATGGCACCTCCCATACCCGGCACCATCTTTCCCGGTACGATATGGCTCGCCAGTGTTCCGGTCTCATCCACCTGAAGCGCACCGAGGATTGTTACATCCACATGCCCGCCGCGGATGATGCCAAAGGAAGTACAGCTGTCAAAGAAGCTGGCTCCCGGGAGGACATTTACAAATTGGTTTCCCGAGTTAATGCGGTCCTTATCCTCGGTGCCGGGCTTTGATAATTCACCCATCCCAAGAATGCCGTTCTCTGACTGGAGGGTAATATGTACATCACCTGGCAGATAGTTGCACACCAGGGTGGGAAGTCCGATTCCTAAGTTTACGACATCTCCGTCATGTAGCTCCTGGGCTACCCTTGACGCGATAATTTCCTTTTCACCTGCCATCAGACCTCACCTCCTACGATGTAATCCACAAAAATCCCCGGTGTCATAACACAATTGGGATCAAGCTCCCCAACCTCAACAATTTTTTCCGCCGCAACAATAACAGTTGCCGCTGCCGTAGCCATCATTGGGTTAAAGTTCCTGGTAGTTGCATTATAATAGACATTGCCGGCCTTATCCACAATGCTCCCTCTAATCAGGGCTACATCCGCCTTTAGCGGCATTTCAATCAGGTATTCTACCTGGTCCAAGGTAATCTTCTGCTTTCCATTCTCCACTTCCGTCCCAACTCCGGTTGGTGTGAGGACACCTCCAAGCCCGGCACCGCCGGCGCGGATTTTCTCGGCCAGGGATCCCTGTGGAACCAGCTCTACCTCCAATTCACCTGCCACCATCTGGGCGCCTGTTTCCTGGTTCAGTCCAATGTGGGAAGCTGTTAATTTTTTAACTAATCTTGCGCCAATTAATTTGCCGATTCCTCTTCCCGGTGTGCCGGAATCATTTGCAATCACATGCAGATCCCTGATACCCTTTTTCACGATTTCATCCATTAATATTTCCGGTGTCCCGCAGGACATAAAGCCGCCGACCATTACGGTATCACCATCTTTGAGAAAGCCTGCGGCCTCCTCGGCTGAAATGATTTTATTCCTCATAAGCACCTCTTATCCTTCTTCTTTTCTTCAATTATTGGAAAAGCTCCGGATGTCTGGTGTTCAAGTTCTTTAAGCCCAGGATCTTTCTTGTCTCATCCGGTGTTGCTATGGTCTTTCCTAATTCCGTGACGACCCTCTTGGTCCTCTCCACAAATTCCACATTGGATTTTGCCAGGACTCCCTTGGAGTAGAGGATGTTGTCCTCCATGCCGACGCGCACGTTGCCGCCAAGAGCCAGTGCCGCGTACATAATCGGGAGGTGTCCCTTGCCGATACCGAGGGCACCCCAGGTTGCATCCGGCGGGAGCAGATTAACCAGGAATACCAGGTTCTCCACTGTTGCAGTCATGCCTCCGGCAGCTCCCAGCACGAACTGGAAGTTCAACGGCCCCTTTAGGAAGCCCTGCTTCTGTAAATAAAGCGCGTTGTATACCATGCCCGCATCGAATACCTCGATTTCAGGCTTTACCTCGTATTTCTCCATCTCCACAGCCAGCTTCTCAAGGACTTTGGGGCTGTTCTCGAATACGCAGGAGTTCTGCCAGTTCATGGAGCCGCAGTCATAGGAGGCAATCTCCGGCCTTAAGCCCTGGAAGGGCTTCATCCTTACCTCATCCGATAGCCCGATGCCGCCGGAGGTCGTAAGGTTGATTACGATATCGCAGCTTTCCCTTACGATATGGACCGTTTCCTCAAATTTGTTATAGTCCATGGAGGCATTGAAATCATCATCCCTTACATGGATGTGTGCGACGGAGGCTCCGGCCTTACAGCAGGCAATAATCTCCTCCGCTTCCTCCTTTGGTGTCAGCGGAACGTATGGTGTATTTTCCTTCTTCGGCCATGCACCGGTGCAGGCTACGGTGAGTATTACTTTATCACTAGGATTTGCCATGATAAAAATCCCCTTTCTTTATATATCCCCGGATAACCCCGGCTTTCCCTTACCCTATAAAATTATTGCTTTATTATATTCTTATATTTCCATCCAAAATTTCCTTATAAAAAGGCTGTCACACAAAGCTTAATGTAACAGCCTTCTTCTGTCGTTTAAAGGTTACAGTTGATGCATAGGATATTCATTGCATAGAATATTTATTGTATAGAATATACGGGACATTGTTTATTAAAGCCGGTAAATCCACGGGTTATTATTATTTAAAGCACTTTTCTTTAGATTGCACCAAAGGTATAAACCCTGTCAGGGACATCGTTTAAATCATCCTCGTCAATCTCTGCCACGGCACGTACCATGGAGCCGTCTCCCAACCACCAGCGGATTGGGAATGCCATGAACTTGAACCTCTTTCCTACTACCTTGTCCAGGTCACCGCCCAGGTTCTCGATACCTACGATTCCGTTACCCAGCATCAGCTTGTGGCAGGGCTCCCAGGTTCCTTCCAGCCCGTGTCTTTCCAGCTTGCCGAACACTTCCATGTATTTTTCCATTCCGAAGGTCTTGATGTAGGTCTCCTTGTTGAACTCCGCATATGCCTCGATGCCGAACTGCTCGATGTATTCCTCGGTGATCGGCCTTCCTGAAGCACCGTTCAAGTTCATCCCAAGGGGGCCGCCGTTCTTGCCCATGGTGGTATGTAACGGATGGTCAAGTGCCTGCATATCCATTGCCACGCATTTTGGCTGGTATTTCTCGAACCATTCCCCTGCTTCCCTTCCGGTTCCGCAGGAATAGTGGTAATATTCCTTGGAATCATCAAACTTTAAGTGCATGCCGGTCCTTAAGCATACTACCATGCCCTTTAATTCCTCCGGCTTGATGTTCGCGCGCTTGCAGGCATCGTCCAGGTGGGAAGCCTTGATCAGACCCCAGCGCTC
>JARKQP010000419.1 GCA_029974875.1 Mobilitalea sp. | reverse complement strand
TCGTCACCGTCTACTATGCAATATCATTCCAATATTATTGAAATTCAGTGCCTGGTGAAAGGCAAACTATATGCCCAGATTGATAAAGACGGTGAGCTGAAGAAATATATAAATACCGGTTATCAGGCATTCCTAACATTTCCCTATGAGGTACATAGCAATGGGAGTGAACCGCAGACTCCGTATGAATATTACGCATTCCAAATTATCACCTCGGATCCCTACCATATCCTGGGACTGAATGAGGAATACAGCTTTGCATTATACAATCAATTAATAAATCTGAATTGCCATCAATTAAATCTGGGCTCCACTCATATGAATAACCTAAGAAGTGCTTTTAATTTTTTTGGTGAATCTACTGAAGCTTCTATCAAGGTTGGTGTACAGTTTTTGGCCTGCTTTTTATTTAATTTACAGTTTTTAAGCCCTGTAAAAGAATCACAGAAGATGCAGATCGATTGGAGAATCAAAAAATCAATTGCCTATCTCTCTAATAATATAACCGAAAATCTTCAGTTGATTGATCTAGCCGATGCATCCGGATATTCTCTGTCACGTTTTAAAGTCAAGTTCAAGGAAGAATTGGGAATTACTCCCGCCGAATACATTAATCTTCATAAATTTGAAATAGCTAAGAGACAGTTATCCGAATCGAATATCAGTATCACCGACTTAGCCTATTCACTTGGGTTTTCTTCAGTCAGTTATTTCAGCGCTGTGTTCAAAAAACTATCTACCTATACGCCACAGGATTACCGAAAACATTATAGCATAAAAAAACCGCTGTTAGATAAAGATGTTTCCATTATTTAAAATAAAAACCTAGGCCAACCGTCACTTCAACAACGGAACAGGGACAGGCGTTATGGCATTGTCGAATGGAAACGGCAGCTTTTTAAAACTGTCTTTTCCAGTATTCATGACAAGTAAATCGGTTTGCAGATTTATCTTGTTTATCCAACGAAAAAATGGCATAGCTTTTACGCTACGCCACATATTCACCACTACTTCAGATATGGTTTTATGGAGAACTGCCTTATCGGCTGTTTTTTATTGAGTTATTCCTACTGTTCCATTTCTTTCGTGAGTTCCATCAAGGTCTCTTTGATCAAACCAACATCACCGCCCTGCTCAGCAATCACCCGGCTTACGGTATCATACCCCAGCTTTGCGGTATAGCCTGTGGCAAATGCATAGGAGCGGTTCAGCAGCTCTTCGCAGCGTTCCCTGTCCGGCTCGGCCAACTCAATACATTTTGTCCGGAATATGGTTACTGCCCTTCGAAGCAGTGACAAACTTTCCAGCAAAGAGTCGGCAATCAGGGGCAGGAAGGCATTCAGCTCAAATTCCCCATGTGCCGCAGCCGTAGAGATTGCCGTATCATTTGCAATTACCTTCATTCCGGTCTGCATCACCATCTCAGGTATGACGGGATTGATCTTTCCGGGCATTATCGTACTTCCCAGCTGCATCGGAGCTAATTTGATCTCTCCAAACCCTCCATAAGGTCCGCTGTTCATCAGCCTCAGGTCATTGGAAATCTTAATCAGGTTGACGGCCAGAGCCTTAAGCAGCCCGGATACCTCTACAAATACATCATTATTCTGGGTAATATCCATCGGATACTCTGCCGCAGCCAGGCCAATGTCTGTCATGTTCCTTAGCTCTTCTATAATGGCAAACCGGTATTTCCGTTCCGCATTGCCGCCGGTTCCGACCGCCGTTCCTCCGATATTTACTTGTCTTAAACGCTCCTCTACCTTATACAGCCTCCAACGGTCTCTGGCAATTGCCTGGGCATAGGCACCAAATTCAGAGCCAAGGGTAACCGGAATCGCATCCATTAATTCGGTACGTCCTAATTTCTTTATGTCATCGAATTCATTTTCCTTTATTTGAAGCGCCTGCTGGAGCTTCGCACAGGCCTCGCTGAGCTCCCTTAACAGTTCAATTGCCGCAATCCGCAGTGCCGTCGGATATACATCATTCGTGGATTGCCCGCGGTTAACATCATCCAGGGGATGGATGAAGGAATACTCCCCATACTCTTTTCCTGATAGCTTTAAAGCAAGATTAGCAATCACCTCATTCACGTTCATATTGGTGGAGGTGCCTGCCCCGCCCTGGAGGGCATCCACTACAAACTGCCCGTCCGCACTTCCGGCCAGAATCAGGTTACATGCCTCTGCAATTGCCTGATAAGCCTCTTTCCCGCCAATATTCAGCTTTATATAGGATAGGGCTGCCGCCTTTTTGATTTTCACAATGGCATAAATTAGTTTTAAATTCGTGCTATGGTAATCCAGTGCAAAATTGTCTTTCGCACGGGCTGTTTGAAGCCCGTATGCCATTTCGTCCGCCAGCTCCACCTCACCAAGCTTGTCTTTTTCCTTACGCATCCTACCACCCCTTAATTTCCTTTAACTATAAGTATCCGACGTTGTTTTTATATCATTCTTCAATCTCTGATAAAATATGTGGGAAGGGCTCCAGGCTTCTCTTTAGGATGCCCTGCATATAGGCAATCATAATTCCATAATTGGTAATCGGTACAACCTGGTCCTCTGCGCATTTCATACGGAATTTCACTTCCCGTTCCGGCAGCATGCAGCCG
>JARKQP010000391.1 GCA_029974875.1 Mobilitalea sp. | reverse complement strand
GGGCTGCCAGAGAAGAAATTGAAGGGTTGGAGAACACCATGTCGGTTATAACTAATGCCTATGTAGCGTGTAATGATGTTATAAGGGCGGTGGAAACCTATGTGCAGGAGAAAAACCGGTATATTCCGGCTCAGTTGAGAAGAACTACCCCTTTTGATGAATTTGTTTTGGAAATTCAGATGGTCAATCCCAATGTGGAACATGGATTGTATCGGCTGTCAGCCAGAATTATGAACCGACATTTTGCAGAGTGGACTAAAATGCTGGTTCTCTGCCATCGGGACCGGAGGTTGAAATTTGCACTGTTTCCCATCATACAGGCTATGAACGATGCCAAGACCATGCAGGTAGAAAGTGACAGTATGATGGTTCGGGTCTGGAAGGATTACCTGATGACTGTGGGCATGATGTTTTGTGTAATCCCTATGATGCGGTATGCGAATAAAGAGTGGTTTGCCATTCTGACACATACCATAATCGGAAAAATGCTTATTATTGTAATGCTTCTGACGGCTCTTGCCACTTCCTTCTATGTGTTGAAGGTGACAAAACCGGCCAACCGATAGGAGGGACACACATGCAATATTATATGATGGTTTTTATCCTGCTTTTTATGGCAGGATTTTTTATGTGCAGGCAATTCCTGAAAATTCCTCAATTAAGCATGAAAAAGAATCTACAGAATGTGAAAGCAGAGAAAGAACAGACTGGAAAACAATTGCTAGACCGATTGATTATGCCCGTGGCGAAAAAGCTGTCCCGATTCATTCCTCTGGAGCCGGAAAAGGAAGCAAGAATGGCTTCTATTCTGCGACGTGGTGGGCTTAATCTCACCCCAAAGGAATACCACGCACGAGCTCTTATTTGTGCTGCATTCACACTACCTCTGCTACTCTTGCTGCTGGCGGTAGGAGCTACAAACCTGGCACCCCTCGGCCTTGTTTTTGCAGTAATTGTGTATTTTCATTTTACAACCGACTTGAAAGATGGACTGAAGGAGAAAAAGAGAAAAATCGAACTGGAGCTGCCAGGCTTTATACGCTCTATACTTTATAAGCTGGAGGACGGAAAGGTAGGAAGTGAAAGGTCTCTGGTCCAGGTGGACTTGATTGGGATTTTTGAGGACTATCTGCTCATTGCCGGAGAGGTATTTTATTACGACATCGCAGTTCTGGTTATGGAAATGAAAGCAAAGGATATCGAAACCGCCCTCCGGAATTTCAAAGAACGCATTGGCCTGCCGGAGGTTACTTTTCTTTGCAATGCCCTAATCGGTTTGTACCGGGGAGAGCAGCAGCGGGAAGCGCTTCGATATCTTGCCAGGGATATGGATGTAAAGGCCAAGGAATCCCTCAGAAAGCACCTAAATAGACTGCCGGGAAAGATCAAGCGGGCTTCCATTCCATTGGTAATCGTAACCCTGGCGACTCTTTTATATGTCATAGGCTCTCACTTGGTGAAATCCATGGGGGGGCTTTTTTAGTGTGAAAACGGGGAAACCCTTTTCAAATACAAATCAATATTCAGGAGGTTACCTTTATGCGTAACAAAATGTCTCTTATTCAGAATACGGAAGAAAGGAGGACGTATCCCATGAGGAAAAGAATTGCCAGTACCCTTACTAGAGCAGCAGGACTGTTGAAGGGAAAATCCGGGGACCAGATGACAGGTTGGTTGATTGTGGTTCTTATTGTGGTTGTGGTAGGGGCTGTATTTATGACCCTGTACCAGGGCTCGGTGACTCAAATCTGGAATAGCATCGTTAGCAAAATTACCGGTCTTTTGAATTAGTTTTCCGATAGGAAAAAATCCATGACATGAGGGGAGATGCTTTTTCCCCTCTAACCCTTTTACCTTAATCCTATAAAACAAAATCAAAAATTTGGAGGTATTTATCATGTTGAAAACAATGAAAAGCATAATTCTGAAAACAGGAATGGCAGCAAGAAAAGCATTGATGAACCGTTCAGGAGACCAGATGACAGGGTGGCTGATCGTAGTCCTCATTGTCGTTGTGGTGGGTGCGGTGTTCATGACCTTATACCAGAACTCAATCTCTACTATCTGGAATAGTATTGTCAGCAAGATCACAGGTTTACTGAGCTGATGTCAGCTGGTAAGCCCATTCTCTCCCACGGGAGGTGCAGGACATGAACCGGAAGCAACCAGGCTGGAGGGGAAGATTCATCCCCTCCTTGCTTTTATCCAATCGGAAAGGCAGCTCTTACTATGACCTGATTATTAAAACTTTTATTGTCCTTACGCTGTTGGCAACCGTGCTTTCCTTTTTGAGTATCTTCACAACATATATAAATTTGAATCATGTCTGCCGCCGGGTAGTCCGGGAGATAGAACTAGAGGGGCAGGTATCCAATACAGTATATGAGGTATTTGCCAGGATGAAGGAGCAGACAGGCTTAAACCCGGAAATGCAGATGGAGGATGTGGACTATTTTGATGCACAAAGCCAGAAAATTCAGCTAAGACAGACATTTACCGTGGTAATGAAATACAATCATGTATTCACCATTTTTGCCCCTTCCTTTGCACCACCTGTGCGGATTACTATACCCATGCAGGTCCGTATCGGAGGAATGTCGGAGCGGTACTGGAAAACTTCCGAATGAGAGGAATAGCAGCAGAAAATAGAGGTGATTAATGAAAGCTTTTATATCTATCTTAAAACGTAGGGAGGGTGACACTGTTTTCTTTATTTATATTATCGTCTTTGTCATTCTGACCCTATCCGCCATCATCATTGAATACTATCGTCTGGAGACCTTATATCAAAAGGTAGAATATGAATTGCAGCGTGGAGTGAATACGGCAGTGGAATATGCCATTATGGATGACTACCGGAGGGATGAAGATTTGAAGATGGATACCAGGATAGCGGAAGAGTCTTTATATGAGTACCTGTCTTCCAACATGAAGCTGGACCGGAACTTGAATCTGAACCAAAATGGCAATTCCATGTACCAATTGAGAATACGCAATCTGTCAACAGCAGAGAGCCCTCCGGGAATGAAACTGGAGGGAACCATCAGAACGCATAGCATTTTTAACTTTCTGACCGGAGAAATCCGGTTGCCTTTCAAAATCTCCAGCACCAATACCCGTGTGGATTGAGGAGGTTCCATGAAATATAAAGTATTTTTTATGCTGCTCTTAATACTCTTATGCACACCCCTGATAGCGGCTCAAGCCCATGCTTTGTCGGATAGTGATATCCGCATGGAGGTAACGGCTCCGGTAGGTAACCTGGACAGTGAAAGCGGTGTGGTTGCGGTAGAGCAGTTCCCGGCTACCGTTTCCATCAATGTCACGGCGAGGGCGGGGACAATAACCAGTATCCAACTCACTTGCGGCGGGCAACGCCAGGAAATTGCTGCCGAAGATAAGCTGCTGATTAAAAGCAAGGAGGATTGTGCTCCTTATACCATCACGGCAGAAACAGCTCGCGGGGCAGTTCTCACTATTACTGTTAACGTGGTGTATCAGGTGAAAGCGACTTATGATATCCGCTACCGCACTCTAGCCATGGATGTGAAAGAAATCACCGAAGAAGGTCAATCAATTGCAGTGTTTGCAGAGCCCCGCCGCATACGGCTGGAGAATGCCAATACCTTGGCGGAGGAGGAGAAAGACCGGATTGCAGCGATGATCGGCCGCTGGGATGGCAAAACCTATACCTTAAAGGGCAGTCTGATTGTAGAAATTCATAATGCAGCTACAGGAAAAAGTTTCGGTTGCTATGATACAGATAAGGACTTTAAAGCTCTACTCATAGGATACGGATGGACCTCAAAAACAATCACTGCTTTTGAGACCATGCGACATGTGGAAATATCCTATCAGGCTCCGGTCAAACAGGAAATAAAAGCTACCTGGACGGATGAAAACAAGCAGGAAATCTACGGCAGGCTGTCGGCACAGGATAAGGGAGTGCCGGAACTGATCTATCCCTACCAGACAACCTCAGTCACTTTTGACAAAGAGGACATTCCATTGTCCCGGAATTTTGTTTACCTTGGACTGGAATGGGGCTATACCCCGGAGACTGACAAGTATACTGATGGAGAAAGTAAAACCCAGAGAAGTATTACCCAGCCCATCCATTACAAAGTTCCATCAGCGGATTTTTTCTTTAAATTTAAAAAGCAGGATGGCAATGATCTATCCGTGGTGATTCAAGCTCCAGCTACAGTTTACAGGGGGGAACCCTATTCCTTTACCATAAACTTCATAAACACAGGAAGTCAGCCGGCATATGATGTGCCTTTAAAGGGAAAGGTAGATCAAGATATTCTTGCCGAAATTCCTGAGACTGAGGACTTTTTACCAAATGAGAGGAAAAGCTACACTATCCGGCGCAAAGCTGACACTCCTGCGTCCATTATACACTTATGGGCTAATATTGGAGTGCCTGAGGGCTTTGCGGACAGCAATCTCACAAACAACACAGCAACAGTAGACATCCGAGTAATGGTGAAGACTGAGCCGAACCCCACAGAAACGCCTGTTCCGAAGAATCCTGATAATGTTATCCCACCAGCAGATCAACCTCCGGTGGCACCCAAAATATGCGACCTGTCTGTAAGTATCGCAGCACCACCCACTGTTTTTTCAAAAGAACGCTACAGCTTTACCATCAGCTTTACCAACCAGTCACAAAAGCAACTGGAAAGTGTATCTCTTCTTTCAACTGACAACGATACCGTGTTAAAGCAAATACCCGGTACATATAGTTTTAAGCCTCAGGAGACGAAATCCTTTATTATATCTGACACTGCCGGCAGTAAAGGGGAGATATATAACCTGTGGGCTTATGCTGGAATACCGGAAGGTTACAGGGATGAGAATCCACTGAACAACACCGCTGTTACAAAGATCACTGTAATAGAGAAATCACCGGATGATACGGATAATCCTCCGGATAAACCGGACAATCCTACCCCTACGCCCAGTCCGTCAGGCGATCCGACACCTACACCTACGACCATTCCCGGAAATAATCCTACCCCCAGCCCAACACCAAATTCAAGAGGCAATCCGTCTCCTACTCCATCAGGTAATCCTACCCCCAATCCTCCTGAACTGCCATCCAAAATGAAGTGTGATGTGTGGACCAACCTGTCCAGCCCACCCATGGTGTATGCACAGGAAGGGTACACCCTTACCGTTTACTATGCCAATAGCACCGATAAAGATTTGGCAGGTGTCCGGCTTCAGGTTACTGCCAATGGAGAACCCATATCCGGGATACCTGCCATGATGGACTTCAAAGCTTTTGAGAAAAAAAGCTTTATTGTGACTGCTGTAGCCCCAGAAAAGGTCTCCAGTATCCGGGTAGTAGCACATATTTCTCCTCCTGCCGAATATACCGACATAAATCCGGCGAATAACGAGGTCACCACTGTGATTATGGTACAGAAGCGCCCTTACGACATGGAAATACAAAGAATTACACCGGATCAATACAAAGAGCATCAGACGGTTATTACCACCATCAAGGTAGCTAATACCGGCAGCCAGGATTTTACACCCGGAATGCAGGTCATTGTGCTGTTGCAAATACCGGAGCTTGCGCTGACAAAACGGGTAGATGCGGTGGTGATGGAGCAGGAAACATGGAATGTGGTAGCCGCAAAATGGGATACACCCAGTGTTCAGGCGGATAAAAGCATTACTCTCATTGCCACCATAAATCCATACCATGACCAGGGAAACGAATCTTCGTATGGCAATAATACCTTTTCACAAAAAGCTGTTATCCTCAATACAGACTATGACCAGCCCCAGGAAAGCCGGACAGTTCCTGCACCACCACAAAGAACGGAGCGACCGAAAGTGACCTGGTGGGAACAGCGGTATGAAGGCGCACAATTTGTCTGGAAGCAATTTTATGCGGAGTTGAAAGTAACTGCTGCTCTGGACTATGACACCAAATCCAAGGGGTATCTCAAATCCGGGTATGGGTATTCTATCAGCGTAACAGCAACGATAGATACAAATTATGACAAACCGGAGCTTATCACCCGGGCACAGACCGCAGAGGTTTATCTGCCTCAGTTTAGCTACAAAACGCCGGTCTCACTGGTGTCAGACAGAACTAATCATTTCACTTTCCGGGAAAATCTCAATTCACCCTTCAAGTACAAAAAGGAATATGTGCCTGTGTGGTTTCCTGATAATAAAGACTTTGTTATACAGTTGTTGGTGACCGATGTGCACACTCCTGGAGGCACTCTATCAAAATGGATTACCGGAGGAGAACTTAAAATTTATATTAAAGACAGTATGTATTCCGATGATATTACAACAGGGAGTTGATGAATATGCTTTTATGTGCCGTTCCCATCCTATGGGCGGCTATATCGGATTATAGGCGGCGGATCATCCCCGATTGGACATGGATTGCAGTCCTTCTGATTGGCGGTGTATCCGCTTTTCTTTTTAATACTCCGTATATACCTATGCTCGATAGGATTTTAGGATTTTTGCTGCCAGGAGTTAGTTTACTGTTTCTTGCCGTTAAATATGGTGGTGTCGGGGGCGGAGATATCAAATTGACAGCTGCAATGGGTTTTTGTTTTGGATTGTATGGAATTACTGCTATGCTCTTTTTTGCACTTGTTCCAGCGTGCCTGTACGGAAAAGTGACAGGGCAGAAGAGTGTACCACTTGCTGTGTTTTTGTGTATTGGATTTTTTGTATATGTTGGGGTTTCCTTACTTGCATAGGTACGGTAACCGAGCTTTTGTAATAATATTTGTTTCATTACTTAGCCAAGGACTCAGACCTGTATAGGTCTGTGCTTTGGCTCTTTTTGTGGAGGGAATTATTATGAGTTTTTATTTAAAAGATAAACGATTGCAAAATGCAGTTGTGGAGGTTACAGAAACGAGCAAGGTTCCTGATAAGCAGGTGATAAATTGCCTATTAGAAAGCATTTACGAGACAATTAATCGATCTCTGATCGATTCAAATAAAG